>JBDRKQ010000227.1:0-3716 GCA_043813895.1 Planctomycetota bacterium | reverse complement strand
ACAGCGGCGCCACCGAATCCAACAACTACGCGATTGACACGGTCCGTCCGACGGTTTCCATCGTGGTGGACGACACGGCGCTCAACATTGGCGACGACTCGCTGGTGACCTTCACCTTCAGCGAAGTGCCGTCGAACTTCACGAGTGCGGACGTGAGCTACGACACGACCAGCGCCACGCTGGGCGCGATCACGGCCACGGGCGATCCAAAGGTTTTCACCGCCACCCTGACGCCCAACTCGCCGATCGAGGACGCGATCAACATCATCACGGTGAGCACGGGCTGGGAAGACCCGGCGGGCAATGCGCCGGCTGCGTCGAGCAATTCGGCCAACTATACGGTCGACACGAAGGCGCCGACGGTGACGTCGGTGACATACCCGGTGGGCGACGGTACGTTGAAGGCGGGCGAGTCGGTTGTCTTGACGGTGAATTTCAGTGAGGCGGTGACGGTGACGGGAACGCCGACGCTGTCGCTGGACAGCGGCGGGACGGCGAGCTACACGGGCGGCTCCGGCACGAGCGCGCTGACTTTCAGTTACACGGTTGGGGCCAGCCAGAACTCGGCCGACCTTGCAGTCACGGCATTCAATCTGGCGGGTGCGACGGTGCGCGATGCGGCCACCAACGACGCCAACACTGTAGGCGCGGTGGTGAACCCGGCGGGCACCCTGGTCATTGACACCACGGCCCCGACGGCGCCATCGATTGCGCTGGCGAGCGACACCGGGGCGGCGGGCGACTACATCACCAGCAACAACGCGGTCAACGTGAACGGCCTGGAAGCCGGCGCAACGTGGGAATACAGCCTGAACAGCGGTGGGAGTTGGACGACCGGCACTGGGTCCACCTTCAATATGACCTCTGACACGACTTATGCAACGGATGTGATTCGGGTGCGTCAGACCGACGGCGCAGGCAACACCAGCGCGGTCGGCTCGAACGCGCAGCAGTGGAAGGAAGATTCGACGGCCCCGACGGTGGCATCGATTACGGGTATTAGCACCAGGACGGGGAATGATGGGACGGCCACATTCACGGTGACGTTTTCGGAATCGGTCTCGAATGTGACTACTGATGACTTCCAACTGTTTGGCACGGCGATGAGTGCGTCACCCTACCCGACAATTAGCGGCGTCACAGGCTCCGGTAATACTTACACGGTAACTGTGTCTTACTACTCACATCCCTCAGGTGATAGAGGCAATGGCTTAGGGCTCAATCTGAAAACCGGTACCGACGTAGCGGACGTTGCGGGGAATTTGGCGACTGCGAGTGTTTTCACGACGGCACAGGTCAGTAGTCTGGTTCCCGCCGGCGTTGCTGGAGAGCCGATCAACCTTTCTCTAATCCATCCGTCTGAGGATTCCAGCGATCAAGTCAGCATCACGATCAAGGGCGTGCCGTCGAATTGGACACTTAACAGCGGAACAAACAACGGCGACGGCACGTGGACGGTGCAGACCAGCGACCCCAGCGCATTGACCGTCACCACGCCGGCGGATTTCGCCGGTGCGGTGGTGCTCGGCGTCAGCATGAGCTGGACCAATGCCGATGGCAGCACAGGCAATGCCTTTGTTTCTAACAACGTGGAAGCCTACGCGCCGGGTTCTCCCATCTTCGCCTTGTCCGTGGACGACCACCTCACCGGTTCGAGCGGGGAAGACCTCTTCGTCTTCGCACAACCGATCGGGGACAACGTCATTCACAGCTTTGACGTTGCTGCGGACAAGATCGATCTCATCGGCTTTGCGGGGCTCGCGGACTTCGCGGACCTGAATGTCGCCAACGACGCGAACGGCAACGCGGTCATCACCATCGCCGCGGGCTCGACGATCACGATAAAGGGCGTCGATGCGGCGTCGCTGTCCGCGGGCAACTTCCTGTTCGACTTCGATCCGGTCACGGTCAACGATAGCACGATCACGCTGCATGACGGCTCGATGATGCCGTTCGGCGGCACAATCGAGAACAGCGGGACGATCGAGCTCGATTCCGCGGGTAACCAAACCGACCTCCAGATCCTGTTCCGCGGCGCGACGCTGCAAGGCGGCGGGCAGGTCACGCTCTCCGACAGCAGTCAGAATGTGATCTCCGGCAGCAGAGCCGACACGGTGCTCACCAACCTCGACAACACAATCTCGGGCGCCGGGCAACTGGGCGCCGGGCAGATGACGCTCGTCAACGCGGGAACGATCCTCGCCAACGGCACGAACGCGCTCGTCATCGATACGGGAAGCAACATCATCACGAACTCCGGCCTGATGGAGGCCACCGGGAGCGGCGGTCTCATCGTCAACAGCGGGGTCGACAATTCCGGCCATCTGTGGGCAAATGACGGCAATATCACCCTGCATGGCGATGTCACCGGCGACGGAAGCGCGACGATCAGCGGCACGGCGACACTCGATTTCAGCGCCGCCTCCACTGCAAATACCACCTTCGCCGAAGTCGGGGATGGCACCCTGAAGCTTGGCGATTCATCGAGCTTCACCGGCACCGTCTCCGGGTTTAACGAAGGCGATTCGCTCGATCTCGTGGATGTCGCGTTCGGCCACGGTACGGGTACGACGCTCAGCTATGCGGCCAATGAAGCGGGGACCGGGGGCACTCTTATTGTGAGCGACGGAGCGAACAGCGCCCATATCGCGCTCGAGGGCCAGTATACGACGGCCGGCTTCGAAGGCACGTACGGTCAAGGCAGCGGCACTGGCGTGACCTACGACACCGCCCACGCCGGCGGAAACTTCGACCAATTGGTGCTGGGGGGGAGAGGAGATGACATCCTGACCGGCGGCAGCGGGAACGACTTCCTGGTCGGCGCCGAGGGCAACGACATCCTGGTCGGCGGGCTCGGCAACGATAAATTGTCGGGTGGGCAGGGGGCCGATACGTTCACCTTTAAGACGGGTGAAACGGGTTCCGGCAACGCCGACACGATCGTCGATTACAGCTTCATCGAGGACGACAAGATCGACCTTTCGGATATGATCGACATCGCCACGGGGAAGAGTGTGACAGACTATGTGGAAGTGACCCAAAACGGAAGCGATATCACCGTCCGGGTGGATCCGAACGGCGGGGGCAGCTTCGAAACCGGCGCCAGTGACGTTTGTACGATCACCGGCATCGGTACGGATGGAGACGATCCGTTGTCGATACTGATCGATGGGGATAATCACCTCTTTACGGTATAAGGAATATGGAAAATGGGGACAGATTCCAAATCTGTCCCCATTTTCCATGAACGGGGAGTGGATTTGAAAAGACGGACCGCCGCGGAAGGATGAATCTTCCGCGGCGGTTCCTGTTTTATGGTTGGGGGGAATTCGGAATTCCACTGTTGATTTCCGCATTCAGCGAAATTTCTTGACTTTTTTAGCTTCCTGAGCCCATATTACCATTATGAAAACACGCTTTTGCCGGGTTTAATGAGGAGGGCCTTATGAGGACTGCGAATAATTTAGAGAAAATAGAAAGTCAAATCATGAGCTTGCCTGTATCCGAGCAGATTCGTTTGATTGAGCGCATTGCCAGACGGGTCCGCTCCGTTCAGACAAAATCAGGGATAGCCCTGAATTGGAACGATCTTTACGGAACGGGAAAGGGGATCTGGGAAAGGGATGATGCCCAAGATTATGTGAATCGGGCGAGGGAAGAGCGGATATGATTCTTTCCGAAGCGCTCGGGCAAATCAAAACGATTTTCTTGGATAC
>JBDRKQ010000226.1:0-13381 GCA_043813895.1 Planctomycetota bacterium | reverse complement strand
ACCTGCATGTCCGCCTCTCGCATCATGCTGCCGACGCCGGGGAGGAGCTTGAGCATATCCTTGAGGGACCGGCCGCCCATGACCTTGTCCATCTGACTGACGAAGTCGTCGAGCGTCAGCTCGCCTTTCTTCATCTTTGCTTCGAGCTTGGCGGCCTGTTCCACGTCGACCTGTTGCTGGGCCTGCTCGACGAGGGAGACGATGTCCCCCATGCCGAGGATGCGGCCCGCCATGCGGTCGGGATGGAATTCTTCGAGGCGGTCGAGCTTCTCGCCGACGCCGATGAACTTCACCGGCTTGGTGGTGATGCTCTTGACGGAAAGGATCGCCCCGCCGCGCGTGTCCGAGTCGAACTTCGTCAGAATGACGCCGTCAAGCTCCAGCCGCTCGTTGAAGTGCTTCGCGGTGTTGACGGCATCCTGACCGGTCATGGCATCCAGGACGAGGTAGATCTGGTGCGGTGCGGCCGTCCGGGCGATATTCGCCACTTCGGCCATCATCTCTTCGTCGATCGCCAATCTGCCCGCCGTGTCGAGGATGACAACGTCGAGAAGGTTCTTTCTCGCTTCGGAGACGCCGTTGCGACAGACCTTCACGGCGTTCTTGTGGTCGCGCTCGACGTACACGGGAACGTTGAGCTGTTGCCCGAGGACTTCGAGTTGGTCGATCGCGGCGGGTCGTTTCAGGTCTGCAGCGACGAGCATCGGGCGTTTGCCCTGGTTGAGGCAGTACTTCGCGAGCTTCGCGCAGGTCGTTGTCTTGCCGGAGCCTTGGAGGCCGGCCATCAGAATGATCGTCGGCGGATTGGACACCCAGGGGATTCTCGAGTCGACAGGCCCCATGAGCTTGATCAATTCGTCGTTGACGATCTTGACCATGACCTGCTCGGGATGGAGTGTTTTGACCACCTCCGCACCGATGGCCTGCTGCGTGACGGATTGCGTGAAGGACTTCACGACTTCGAGGTGGACGTCGGCTTCGAGGAGGGCGGTCCGGACGTCGCGCATGACCTCGCGGACGTTTTCCTCCGTAATCCTCCCGCGTCCGCGGAGTTTGCGGAAGACGTCCCCGAACCGATCTGACAGCGCGTCAAACATGATAATGGAAACAAATCAGTGGGCAGCGTAGCTCTAAAGAGACCAACATACGGCGGAAACGGCAATCATTCAAGCGTCGCGCCGGTCGTGCGTGGGCGTGTGTTGAAGCGTGCGAATCGCCGAGATGCGCGGAAACACGCGCAATCCGCAGTTATCAAGTCGCCGACCGATCGTCTCTTCGCCTCCTGCCGACAACGGGTTGCGAACCGGCGAATCGCAGGGCGATTCCGCTGAGAACCGCTCGGAGTTCGAGGACGTACGATCTGTATGGGACTTCAGGAACCCTTCAGGCGCTCAGAACCGCGCTTTCTGGCCGCCGAATCCAGCAATCGCTCTAACTGTTGTTTATGTAATATGTTATGGAATTGCATCCGCGAGAAGTATTGGACTGCGGATTTTTCCGCAATTCGCCGGATTCCGGGCCGTTCCGGCGCTTCGTTTACCGATGTTCCTGTCCTGCCAGGACTTGTGAGCATGTGACGACAAGACTCCGTAACTCGTTTGATAGCAGGATGTTAGGGATTCTCTCCCCAAGTAGCGGTATGCCGAATTGCTCGTTGACAGTGCGAGTTGCTTCTGTTAGATTCACGCCACCGCCGAGAAATACGGCGTGCATATGATGTGAGGCTAATCGCCAACGATATCGGCTACTTTAGCCGTGGCGCTCCTCCGGATCGGAACCGAGTTCTGATCCGGAGGTTTTTTTGCGCGACATGCGCACACGAGCATCCCTGGGCTTGTGTTGCTCCAATCCGCGCGTAGCATCACAAAGTTGAAATGGAACACGCGCCAACAACTCAGGGCATCTTCATCGGCAAGGTGGTTCGGCAATCCAGTCCGTGTGATCACCACTTCTCATGCACGCTCGAGGTTCATAGTTTCCCGCAGGCCACGCCGGGGCAGTTCATGCAGATCCAGTGTCGACCGCCATCGGTAACGGTTCAGCCATGTGAGATGGGCGAAGGCCGGCTTGTGTCGATCGCCGGCGCGCCTCCCGCCATCGGACCGCGCGAGGCATTCCTGCGCCGCCCTCTGAGCATCGCGGGTTTGCGCCGGACGGGCGATCAGTGCGAAGTCGATCTTCTCGGCCGCGTTACGGGGAACGGAACCGCGTGGCTGGCGGACCGTCGGGTGGGCGACCTGGTGAACTTTATCGGGCCGCTTGGGCGCGGGTTCTCGACGCCGAGTCAGGGAACTCGGGCGCTACTTGTTGCGGGCGGTGTCGGCTTACCACCGATTCGTTGGCTGGGCGAAAACCTCCGCAAGATGGGCGTCACGTGCAGCGCGGTCTATGGGGCGCGGACGCGTGAATTGATGCCGGTCAAACTACTCCGCGAACCCTCGCGAGAGGGTGAAATGGCCGCTTGTATTGAGGAATTCTCGAGAGAGGGCATTGATGCGGTAATCACGACCGACGACGGCACGTGCGGCATGAAGGGACACGTTGTGGATGCTGTGCGGCGGTACTTCGACACCGTGGACGCCTCGGCCGTTTTGGTTTACGCATGTGGTCCGGAGCCAATGTTGCGATCGCTTGGCGCTTTCTGTGTGGATCGAGGACTCCCGTGTGAGGTGGCACTGGAACGGATGATGGCGTGTGGGATGGGGACATGTCAGTCGTGCGTTGTGCGTGTCGTGGACAAGACCGTCGCGTCGGAGTGGCGTTACGCACTGGCGTGTACGGAGGGACCCGTGTTCGACGCGGCTAAGTTGGTTTGGGAGTAGCCACCGCACCGTTTCGACGGGAAAACAGGCTTCGCTACTTTTTTTTTCGGGGCAACTGGGGGATTTCGGCAGGGTCATCGAGAAGAAAATCGGGGCCGGCGGCGAGGAGTGCAGACCTGTCGGTGAACCCCCAGGTGACGGCAACAGCGATCATGTCGGCGTTGCGTGCGGTCTCGATGTCCACGGAAGAATCGCCGACGAGAAACACATCTGCAGGCCGCACACCCAGCGCATCAGCGAACCTCAAAGCGGAATGGGGCGACGGCTTCTTGTCTTCTTCGCTGGTGCATCCGCGTATGTCAGAGAAGTACTTCCCCATGTTGAGTTCGCTCACGAGTCGAAGCGTCAGGTCGTGCGGTTTGTTGGAGAGCACAGCGGCAGCGGTGTGGGTTGCGCGCAGCAACTCCAGCATTTGCAGTACGTTAGGGTAAGGCCTCGTGTTTGCGGCGCAGTGGGCGGTGTAGTGCGATACAGCCTCTCGCACCAACACGCGCACGGTCTTCTTGTCCGCTTTCGGGACGGCGCGCCGGCAGAGTGTAGGCAACCCATCGCCGATCCATGAACGAACGTCGCGCGAACGGACGGTGCTCTCTCCAATCTTCATGAGTGCGTGGTTCAGCGCATGTGTGATGTCGAACAGTGAGTCGACCAGCGTGCCGTCCAAGTCGAAGATGAAGGCGTGAGTCCGTTTCATGTCCATCGCTGTGACTGCGCCGGCCGGAGGCGAGCAGGCTTTTCCTCACGGCAAATATACCGCAACGCCGAAAAAAAATGTTGTTGACAAAGTTTTGGCCCCCCCTAGACTTTTTTCACATGAAAGGAGGTGACGCTCTATGGCCAAACGAAGGAAAAAACGCGCCACCAAGAAGACGGCCACCAAGAAGAAGGCCACCAAGAAGAAAGTAGCTCGAAAGAAGAAGGCTACGAAGAAGAAGGCTACGAAGAAGAAGGCTACGAAGAAGAAGGCCACCAAGAAGAAGGCCACCAAGAAGAAGGCTCGCAAGAAGCGAAAGAAAGTGTAGCCAAACAGCAGTCGGCCCTTGTCGGCTCGCTGCCTGAAACCATCGGGCGGCCTTTCGGCGGGGTCAAGCCTCCAATCTATCTGGAGGCTCGCGAGAACGATGGAAGGTGCTCCAGCCACGGCGGCACCTTCCATTTTTTTGCGCGAATCAACAGGTGGGGCCTACTCGTGGGGCACACAGAACGGGCTTTGGGGCCGTCGCTACAATGCCAGGTGTGTTCTTTGCCAGCGTCAGGCGGTTTGGATTTCGTCGACGATGCCGATGATTACGGACCGGATAGGGGCCATGGCGTCGTCCACGATCTGTCTGGCGGAGTTCCCTTCCTCTAACACGAGCACGGTTTGACCGACGTCGGCGTCGACGGCGTCGATTGCCACGACGTAGCTTCCCAACTCGTTGCCCGCGGGATCGAGGCGGTCGAGCAGCAGTATTCGCCGATTGGCGTATGCGTCATGCTTGATCGTCGAGACCACCTGACCTTGGACGCGACAGAGGATCATTCGTTCTTCCATCCTTCGCGGCTGACCTGGTCGACGATTCCGACGATCGCATGATCGACCGGCACGAACCACTGTTTGAAGGCGAGCGCCGCCTCGCGCCCCCCCTCATACATGACCAACTCGCCCGGCCCGGCCATTTTGGTCGCGTCCGCCGCCACAACCGGCTTGCCTTTTCGAGCCCCCATGCGGTCGAGCGGCTGGACAAACAGGAACGGCACCCCTTGAAGCCCCTCGCATCGCACGCAGGGGACGACCGTTCCGATGACGCGACCCAATTCCATGATCCCAATCTCCCGCGGCGATGCGCTTAGGGTTGGAACAAGCTTGATTGATCGACGCGCTCTCGCAGTTCCGCGTGTTGTGAGGGTATCACCACGGATCGCGTCACGATGTCCGCGTTCTCCACCGACGCGAGGCCCGCCGCAATGGATGCCTGCACGTCTTCCAACTTGCCTGTGACGGACGTGACTCCCTTTCCCCCCAGGCCGTCACCGAGCCTGATCTCGACGAGGACGACGTTCGCCATCTTGACTGCTTTCTCGGCAGCCAGCACGTTGGCGGGAATGGACGACGTTTCGATGATGCCCAGGGCGTCGCCGTCGTTGGGCCGTCGTTTGCCGTTGACCGATTCATACACGTGTTCGTGTACATCGGGCAGCAGGATCTGGCCTGTGAGCGCGTCGCCGGCGACGCGCCGTCCTTCGATGTACGACTCCTCGACCGCGGCGACGGAGCCGCCGATCAGGATCAGGTACTTGCCGGGTTGCACCGTGCCGACGCGAAGCAGTTCGATCGGTGCCCGTTTGACCATGGCGTCGGCCGTTTCCGTCCCCGCTGGGATGGAGTTCAACTCGATCAGTGCGATGGCCGGGTGTGGATTCATACGATCCTAAAGTGGTCCACCAGCACGCAGCGACGGCGGCGGCTGAAGCTCTGGGGGCCGGTCAGACCCTCGCCTGTCGGGCTGGCGATCGTGAAGGACGAGAACCCCTCGCCGCCCTCGCCCAGGCCCGAATAGCAGGGGCCGTTTTTGATGAAGATGCTGCAGTTGATGAGGCGGGCCATGCGGCTGAGTTTGTCGATGTTTCGCGAGTGCATGGACGCCGTGTGCCGCCGACCGCCCTCGGCCGCCAGCGCCAGATCGATCGCCTCGTCGACGTTGCCAACGCGGACGACGGGGAGCACGGGCATCAGTTGTTCGGTCCACACGAGCGGATGATCCCGACTCACGTCGACCACCGCCAATCGAATATCGTCGCCCACCTTGATCCCGATCCTGCCGAGTATCTCCCCGGCGTTCTTGCCGATGAGATCACGGTTCAAACCGCTCGATTGCGGCGGCTGACGGGGCTCCTTGACCACGACGCTCTCCAGCCGCCGGGTCTGAGCGGCGTCCAACACAACCGCCCCGTGCGGCTTCATCGCCTCCAGGAACGCGTCCGCCACGCAGTTGACGACGAACACCTCCTTCTCATCCACACAAATCACGTTGTTGTCGAACGAGGCCCCCAACACCACGTTGCGAGCGGCTCTCTCGATATCGGCGGTCTCATCGACGACAACTGGAGGGTTGCCGGGTCCGGCGCAGACGGCGCGCTTGCCGCTCTGCATCGCCACCTCGACAACGCCGGGCCCCCCCCGTCACGACCAGCAGCCGAATCCCCGGATGTTTCATCAACGCCTGTGCAGATTCGATCGTCGGCTCCGCGACCGTGGTCACCAAGTTCGCGGGGCCGCCGGCGCTGATAATCGCCTCGTTGAGCAGTGAGATATTCTTGATGGAAGTTTGCTTCGCTGTCGGATGGACGTTGAACACGACCGAGTTGCCGGCCGCCAACATGCCGATCGTGTTGCAGATGATCGTTGAAGTTGGATTCGTGCAGGGGGTGATCGAGGCGATGACCCCGAACGGCGCCCGTTCCATCAGTGTCAGACCGTGGTCGCCCGTCGTCGCGATCGGCGTCAAGTGCTCGGTCCCCGGCGTCTTCTTCGCGACAAGCCTGTTTTTGATGACTTTGTCCTGCCATCGGCCCAAGCCCGTCTCGGCGTGCGCCTCACGGGCGAGCGACTCGGCATGGGCCAGCATGGATTCGCGGATGCTCGCGATGATGTCATCCCGGGCGGCCAGCGACATGCTCTCGAATTCCAGAAAGGCCTGGGCGGCGGCGGCGACCGCTTCGTCGACGGTGTTGAACGTCCCGCGGCGACAGGACGACTGGGTCGCCGGAATGGATGTCGCTGCCGGCGGGGAGGGCGGCGGCGAAACAGGTGGCGCTGTACGCGCGCTACCCGACAACTCCTGGAGCACGCGCCGCGCGATGCTGTCAACTTGTTGATCCGTCAGGCCTGGCACGATTGAGTTACCTGTGAGGAGTCCGCAAGCACGGGTGGTACGGGCGTCCCGCCCGTGGCCGCACGGGTATGATGCCCGTACCACCCATACGAAATGTACCACCCATATGAAATGTGCAACTTATTCATGCGCGGGTCATTACCGTTCCGCTTCGCCCTTGTGGTATTTGAAGACGCCGTCGATCTCCCAGTTGTCGACGATCGCCATGATGACTGCGTCGCAGGGCCGCTTGTCCGTCGCGATCGTCTGCCTGGCCGAACTTCCCGATGCATACAGGACGTACTCGCCCGGGCCGGACCCGACGGCATCCGCCGCCACGACATGTGCGCCGGACGGTTTGCCAACGACATCGACCGGCTGCACGAGCATGAAGCGCAGACCCTCCATGCTCTGCTCTTTGCGCGTCGAGACGACCGTGCCGACAACTTTCGCGAGGATCATCAGAGCACTCCGCATTCCCGAACTGCACACCCCCGGCGGGCCCGGACCGCCCAGCGACGCCGGGGCAGGCGATAACAACACGCCCGCTCACCACATTCCGCTCGCGCGGGTGCGTTCCGAGAACGGGCGAGCGCAATCGCCTACTTCCTCTTTCCTTCGGAGGACGCCTCCTTGGCACGCCCCAGCGGCAACACCAAGTCGACGTTCGTGTGCGGCCGGGCGATGACGTGGACCGTCACCAATTCGCCGACGCGCGTCGCAGCCGCCTGGCCCGCGTCGCAGGCCGCCTTCACGGCCGCCACGTCACCGCGGACGATCGCAGTCACATAACCGCCGCCGATCTTCTCGTAATGCACCAGTTCGACCTTCGCGGCCTTCACCATGGCATCGCTCGCTTCCACCATGGCGGCAAAACCGCGTGTCTCGATCATTCCCAGGGCTTCTGCCATTGCCGTAATTCTCCTTCGCGGATACGCGTTGCGCGATACTCACCGCGCCAATGACTCACCGCGTCCAATGTTTAAGGCATTTCGCGTTTGCCGGTGCCACACTCATGCTACACCCAATCGCTAACGGCTTTAAATACGAATCCGCCGTCGATTCCTATTTCTTTCCGGGCGCTTCCGGCCGGCCGGAGACGCCTTCGATTGCCTGTGTCGCCGCCCGATAGCCGACGTCGATGTCTCGCTCTTCTCCGCCGAGGTAGAGCCGGCCGAAGCTGCCGAACGATCGGACTTCCAGGATGTTGATGTTCGCCGCCTTCTCCGCTTCATTTGCCGCCAGTGCCGAATAGGCGGCCGGCTCACACTCGAGGATGTACAACGTCTGGCCCGGCAGGATCATGTTGCCGTGCCGCATCCTGTTGATGAGCTGCGTCTGATAGTCGTCCACATGGCGAATCACCTGGCTCGACGCGAGCTTCGGCTTGCGGCGCTGGTCTTCCTGCAGATCGAGCGCATCGAGGATCGCCGCCCCTGCCGCGCGCACGTCCGCCTGCGAGTCGGAATGGATTTCCAACATGCCGTACAAACGCTCGACGATCTGCATGCCCGGCGTCACGTTCGTCGACTTCAGCGCGATATCGGTAACGCGGTTGATCTCGATGCCGGGGGATATCTCCACGAACAGCGATGCCTGCCCCGCCGTGGGCAAATAGCCCTGGGCAATCGTCGCCAGAAAGGCCGAGTACTGCGGTTGGAGGCTATCCAGAAAAACGTACGCTCGTAAATCCACTTGGCTCATGTGTTCCTTGTACCTCCAACCCGTTGGGTGCCATGCTTTCACGCGACGCAGTCGCGGGTAAGCATGTTCGTCGTCGGAGGATCATGCCTACCCGTCCCGTGAAGGCATGGCACCCGACGCCTTCACGCCGTTTAACCGTCCGAGACGGTCAGTCCCTTTGCCTCTTTGACGATCTTCACTCCGGCACTGGCGCCCAGCCGCGTCGCGCCCGCCTGGATCATCTTGTGGGCGTCCTCGTAGTTGCGAATCCCGCCCGACGCCTTGACCCCCATCTTCGTGCCGTGTACCGCCTCCGCCATGAGGGCGACGTCGTGCGCGGTCGCCCCGCCGCCGCCGTACCCGGTGGAGGTCTTGACGAAATCGGCGCGTGCCCGCTTGGCAAGCTGACAGGCGCGAACTTTCTCATCATCGGTCAGCATCGCCGTTTCGATAATCACCTTGCTAATCGCGCGGCCTTCCATGCATGCCTCGGCGACTCCGCGAATATCGCGAAACACCAGGTCATCATCGCCGCTCTTCAGCGCGCCGATGTTGATGACCATGTCGATCTCTCGCGCGCCGTCGCGAATCGCACGGCGCGCCTCCAGGGCCTTCGTTTCCGGCACGTTGGCTCCCTGCGGAAACCCCACAACGCTGCACACGCGAACGCGGCTTCCCTTCAATCGATCGGCCGCGCGCCGAACGTTCGTCGGTTGGACACACACGCTGGCAAAGCCGTACTGCTCCGCCTCGGCTGCGAGGTCCAGGATTTCCTGCCATGTCGCGTCCGGCCGCAGCAGCGTATGGTCGATGTACGCAGCGAGATCGCTCGGCACCGCGCCTCCGCCGGGCCGGTGCCCGACACGATCCGCCCCCATGCCGACGAGTTGCCGGACGAACTCCGGATTCGTCTCCGCGCACGCCTGGCACAACGTGCAGGCGAGGTTCGTACAGTCCGCCGGCTGCGTAGCGCCGGAAAGCGCTGCTACCCGCTGCACGATCCGCTCGATGTCCCGGTCCGAAAGCTGTTCCATCGTCGCCTCTGGTTGGCTATCACACGAACAAGTCCGGCCGGCCGTGCTCGGCACCGCCTCGGTCGCTGAAGGCTCGATCATGGCCGCCCGCCGAAGGTGCCGCTCGCCGGAACACTCCGTGGCAAGCCAGATATCCACGATCTGCAAGGCGAGGTCCGGGCCGATCAGCCCCGAACCGAGTGTCAACACGTTGGCGTTGTTGTGCTCCCGGCTGTTTCTGGCCGAGGACAGGTCGTAACACAACGCCGCACGCACGCCCGGCAACTTGTTCGCGGCCATCGCGGACCCGATGCCCGCCCGGTCCACGACAATGCCGCGGTCGGCGCGGCCGGTTGAGACCAGGCTCGCCACGGCGTGGGCGAACTTCGGATAGTCCACCGACTCGGTCCCATGCGTGCCGCAGTCTTCGACGCCATGGCCCTGCCGCTGCAGGTGGGCCTTGATGACCTCCTTGAGTTCGTACCCGCCGTGGTCCGCGCCGATGGCGATGCGTAGCATTGTCGGCTGTCCGGCCATAGGGTCTCTGCGTCGTGTGCATGGGGGTAAGATCGGAACCCAAAGCAGCGATTAGACGCCCATACGCACAATCTGTCAAGGAACCGGAGCACGCGGGCAGAGCGGTTAACGTGACGTCAACTCATCGGCGTATCTCGATGCCGCCGAGTGACGTCATGCCGCGTGTCGCGAGCGTTACGACCACACATTCCTGTCGAGGATCCCTTTTCGGCAGCAGCCAGAGGGCCGAGAGGGGATTCTAGGCCAAATGATGAACGCACCCCCGGGGAAGAACCAGCTTTGGGACAAGCCGGATCGCTGGGCCGGGGGCTCCTGGGCGTGGTCGCATCCTACTCGCCGTATTTGGCGATGATCTGTTCCTTGCTCTTGCCGAGGATGTCGTACTTCTTGCCGACCTTCGTGAACGCCGCGACGGCCTTGTCGATGTGGCTGAATTCGTGCGCGGCGGACATCTGGCAACGGATTCGCGCCAAGCCCTTGCCTACTACGGGATAGAAGAAGCCGATCACGAAGATGCCCTCGGCGTACATGTCGCGGGCGACATCCTGAGCGAGCTTCGCGTTGTACAGCATGATCGGGACGATCGGGTGGTCGCCGGGCTTGATGTCGAAACCGGCGTCGCTCATGCCCTTGCGGAATCGCTTCGTGTTGGCCTCGACCTTGTCGCGAAGCTCGGTGGACTCGGTCAGCATGTCGAAGACCGCGATGGATGCCTTGACGACGATCGGCGAGACGGTGTTGCTGAAGAGGTACGGCCGGCTGCGCTGACGCAACAGCTCGACGATTTCCTTGCGGCCGGTCGTGAAGCCGCCGGAGGCCCCGCCAAGCGCCTTGCCGAGCGTGCCGGTGACGATATCCACCCGGCCCATGACGCCGCAATACTCCGTCGAACCGCGGCCGGTCTTGCCCATGAAGCCCGTGCAGTGGCAGTCGTCCACCATGACGAGGGCGTCGTACTTGTCCGCGAGATCGCAGATCTTGTCGAGCTGTGCGACCGTGCCGTCCATGCTGAACGCGCCGTCTGTCGCGACGATGCGGTATCGAGCGTCCTTTGCTTCCTTGAGCCTGATCTCGAGGTCCGCCATGTCGTTCGTCTTGTAGATGCTTCGCGTGGCCTTGCACAGGCGGATGCCGTCGATGATCGACGCGTGGTTCAGCGCGTCCGTGATGATGGCGTCGTCCTTGGTCAGCAGCGGCTCGAAGACGCCGCCGTTCGCGTCGAAGCAGGCGCAGTACAGGATCGTATCTTCAGTCTTGAAGAAGTCGGCGATCTGCTTCTCGAGCTGCTTGTGGATGTCCTGCGTGCCGCAGATGAAGCGGACGCTGCTCATGCCGAAGCCGTGCGTCTCCAGCGCGTCCTTGGCCGCCTCGATGACCCTCGGGTGCGAGGAGAGGCCGAGGTAGTTGTTCGCGCAGAAGTTGATGACATTCTGCTTGGGCGCGCCCTCGGGATACTCGACCTCAATATCCGCGGCCTGCGGCCCGAGGATGTAACGCTCTTCCTTGTACAAACCGGCCTCGCGAATGGAGGCCAGTTCTTTCTGCAAATCGTCTTTCATCTTGCCGAACATGTAGTTGCTCCGATTTTCGTAGGTCGGGTTGCCCCCGACGGTTCCAATTTCTCATAGGTCGGGCTATGCACACCTCGCTGGAACGAGAATCCCTTCTCGTTCCCTTTCTTGCCGGACTCCTTCCCGGCGACCACGCGAATCCGTCGGAGACGCACCGTGAGGAGTCGTGCGGAAATCCGCCGACGCGGCGTTTACCCGTCAGAAGCGGGTCCCGTTCACCTGGGGCCGGGGCGAGATTCGGGAGCGCGCATAGATGCCCATGCCGATAGGCCCTCAGGGTAAATCAAGCCGATAGAACTTCGCTCTCAGGACTTGCGGGAGAGTAGCCCAAGTGAGGGAAGACCCTTCATGCGTCATCACATTTCTAAGGTTCCTTGTGTCTTGCACAAGGGCGATTTCGGATGCGTCCTTTGCCGTAAAGATACCGCACTCTTCGCATGCGATGAGAAGATCAAGATTAGACTTGAGGGTGTCCGGCTTGGTCTCGTGCTCGATTGCCGTCAGCACGGCACTTCGGATTTCCCTTCGCGGTATTCCATGCCGCACGGCTTGACGAACAACCCACGCCCGATCGAGACTCTTACTGCCTGACTTCAGGTATGCGATGAGGTTGGCGGGGGGCGTTTGAAGCTGAATCTTCTCGGCGAGCGTCCTAAAGAATCGGGTTCGCGGATCGTCTTCCTTTAATGTCTTGGCGGTGCGCTGTATCCACTCCGCGAATGCCGCGTCTCCTAGGGTCGCCAGCGACTCCATTGCCGGATGCAGTCGCTCGCCTTTCCATGCCTCGGCAACTTCATGGAGAAGCGCTTTGCGGCCCTTCTGATCGGCCACGTAGACAATCAGCGCACAGGCTTCGTTGACAACCGTATCGTTCGCCGCGTTCCGGATGACGCGCAGGAGGTAATCCTGGATTAGCGCATTGTCCTTGGCGAGATGGATCATGGCGCGAAGCGCAATCACGCCTATGGACGGATCAACGCCGTCGCGGGAAGCGATGGCCCGCAATCCGTCGATCACAGCATTCGCATCCGTACCCGATTGCACGCGGTCCAAGCTTGAGTTGATGTACGCGAGGTCCTCGTTCAGGTCTGGACGGTCGTCGCCCAACGCGGATTGAGATTGAGACACGGTCGCCACTGCAAACAGAAAGGCGAGACAGGTTCGGAGTGGTCGTTTGATTCTTTCGGTAGTCATGGCGGTGGGCACCCCTGATTTAGGTTAACAATCTGCTGTTGCACCGTGGTCGGCACCTGTGCTGGCCTCTTACCATTATAGACGCCCTGACAAGGGCCGGAGAGCAATATATCGCCACCGATACAGAGATTCTGTGGACAAGGATTTGCGGGCGTTGCAGCCGGATGCGCGGCATCCCCCAAGCGTTGTAACCAGTGGCAGACAACCTCATGAGTGAGCGTCTTGCGATCCCGAATCTGGTTCGGGTCGGTCGGGTTCGTGCAGCTCGTGAGGGCGAGATCGTTGATAAAAACGAAATCTGGAATGCCCATCTGGTTCGGCGGTATCGTCGCCGCAGCCAAGAGTTGATTCTGATTGTCAAGCACATTGCCAACGAAATAGATGTTTATCGTGCAATCATCGTTGATGTAATTGTTTCCGTTGAGGAGTCCGCCGCCGCCGCCGGGTCCTTGGTTCACGATGTTCTCAATAAACCAAGTCAGGTTGATCTGCCGGGGATTGTTGTTCGGCACCCCCGTAAGGCTGCATTGGGAAAAACACGGCTGGAATGGCGGAGGCAAAACGTCCATGCAGTCGGATTCCAGCGCTTCGATGTTCTGATCCCAGTTGAATTTCAAGCCCGGCGCCGCGTTATTGCCGAACTGGACAAGCTCGATGACAAGCTGCATCACCTGATCGCGCGTCAGGCGGCAGCCGCCAGTGCCGGC
>JBDRKQ010000225.1:0-17330 GCA_043813895.1 Planctomycetota bacterium | reverse complement strand
GCGCGGGCGGAGGTTGTCACCGGCCAGGCCCAGGTCCGTGTACCACTTGAGCCGCACATCCCGCCAATACTCCCACCACTTCATCGCTTCGTCGTCTTTGCAGAAGAACTCGATCTCCATCTGCTCGAACTCGCGAGAACGAAACGTATAGTTCCGCGGGTTGATCTCGTTGCGAAACGCCTTGCCGATTTGAGCAATGCCGAAGGGCAGCTTGATCCGCGTGCTGTCCATGACGTTCTTGTAGTCGGCGAAGATGCCCTGGGCGGTCTCGGGGCGGAGGTAGGCTTTACTTTCCTCATCCAATAAGGCGCCAACGTACGTCTGGAACATCAGATTGAACTCACGGGGCTCCGTCAGGGTCCCAGGCTCCTTAGCCCCAGGCGCAAATGTTCTCAGCTGCATATGATCATCCAATGCTGTGAATGGCTCGACTTCCTCTAATTCGAGTCCCGTGCGGCTTTGGCTGACATCGGGCCTTCCGAGGTCCTTGCGTCGGATTGTGATGAGTCGCTGCCTCATTTCGCGACCAGCCATTTCTGCTTCGACTAGTGTACGCGCCTCTTCCGCACCCGACGCAACTACCGCTATGTAGAACGCTTGAGAGACCGACACGGGATGCCAGAGGACGCCACACCACAACGTGTCAGCTCGATATCGAGCCTTTGTTTCGCGACAGTCCACCATCGGATCGCTGAAACCGCCGACATGGCCCGATGCCTCCCACACCTTCGGGTTCATGATGATCGCCGCGTCGAGGCCGACCATTGCGAGTTCTTTGCCATCGGGGCCGGTGGGGGGGTTGGTCACCATGTCGTGCCACCAGGCGTCCTTGACGTTGCGCTTCAGCTCGACGCCGAGGGGGCCGTAGTCCCAGAAGCCGTTGATTCCGCCGTAGATTTCGCTGGACTGGAAGATGAAGCCGCGCCGCTTGCACAGCGACACGATCTTCTCCATCCGCTCAGATGACTTTGCCATAGCGTCCTTTTCTGCGATGTCGCAACCCTCGCCGCGACGTTGCCCGCGTTTGTTATCGAACTCTGCGTGTCCACGCGCCGCCTCGCCGAGGCCGACCTTCAAGGTCGCAGGCGGCGGCAGCCCCGGCAAACGAAGCCCAGTCGCATCAAACCTCTAACTGCTTATACCACAACAAGATGCGGCCGCAATGCCGCCAGAGGCCCACTCGCCGGCGCGCTTCCTCGCAACAGTCTCTCATAATCGGCACAGCGGGTCCAGTCCGCCAGCTAAGGACGGCGGGCCATAACCCCCTGGAGCGCCGCACGTTACAATGCCCCAATCTGCCGTCGGCCGGATTCCGGATCGAGAACGCCCCTTGCTCACTACAACGCTGGGACGAGAGACCCAACACGCGACTCGAAACCGGGCCGCCGCAGAGAGCGAGGGGGAAAAGGCGATGGTTCTTTCAACAGCAAACTGGCTGACAGATCAACTCAACCGCCGAGCCAAGATTCTGATTCTCACGTTCTTCACCTACGCGGCACTTTGCTGAGCCGCTCAGGAAGGCGACCGAACAGTTGGCTCGCGCGCGATGCAACTGGAGAACGTGTGGGCATGACCAGAGCCGCGCGCGTAAGCAAGCGGTCGCCGCTTACCGAGAGGGCACCCACATATGGGCGCAGACCGCTCTCTGACCAGAGGATCGCACGTCTGCAAGCGGCCCGCCTACTCCGGCATCAGGTTCTCGCCCTCCGCCTCGACGCACGCCGCGCAAAAACCCCGTATCTGGAAGCGATGCGACTGCGAGTGAAAACCATGCTCGCGTGCAATCTCTTCGCGAAGTCGCAGCACATCTGCGGCGTCGAACTCGATGATCCGGCCGCAATGCCGGCAGATCATGTGATCGTGCGGGGCCTCGCCGTGCGCGTGTTCATAGTGTACCTGCTTGTTGGTGAAGTGTACTTCCCGAACGATTCCGCAATCGACGAGCAGCTTCAGCGTGCGGTACACGGTCGCCTTGCCCACACGTTCCGCCGCTTGACGCATGTCCAGCAGGAGCTGCTCCGCTTCAAAATGGCCGTCGTTCCGCATCACGGCCTGAACGAGCAACCGGCGCTCGCCGGTGTACTTCAAGCCGCGTTCCAGAAGGTACTTGCGAAAGACCCTCTCCGCGTTTTCGACGGCTCTCGGGTTCACGGGCTTGGGCATCGACCACCCTCGGCATCCGTTCTGTCGCAACTCGCGTCTCCGTGTGGCCAGCTCTCGCCAAGACTTTACATCCGAGGGATACGACGCGGCAAGGGGACTCCCGTCGAAACCCGCGGGTTGCCGGTACTGGTGCACTTTGACGAGCGGGTGCCACTGGTAGCTTGCTGACAGTGCCGACACGCGGTCAAGCCGTCCGTGTCCCCAGGGCGTACCGATACCGGATTGTCCGCGGCAAATGGCGGCACTAAGATAATCTCGCGTGAATCATGACGGACGAACGCCTCGAAGACCTGCCACCGCACAGCCGCCGCGGCTTTTTTGCTGCGGGGCTGTCCCGGATTCTGCGCCCGCTGGCGAACTACCTCGACGAGCGTCTGCCGGAAGGCTTGACCACAGTTCGTTGTCACCTCCGCCCGCCCGGCGCCCTGTCTGAGGCGGAGTTTCTCGACACGTGCTATCGGTGTGGGAGTTGTGTGGACGCGTGTCCCGCCAACGCGATCGAGCAACTTCGCAGCCGGGACACGCGACTCGACGGGACGCCGCGGATCGACCCGGCGAAGCAGCCGTGTGTCGTCTGCGACGAGATTGCCTGTACAGCGGCGTGTCCGAGCGGTGCGCTGCAACAAGTTGACAAGTTCGGCATTCGGGTAGGGCTCGCGCGCGTCGAACCCAACCTCTGCCTCCGCATCAAGGGCGACCCATGCGAGGCGTGCCTGGATGCTTGTCCTCTTGAGCGCGTGGCCATCCAGCTTGACGACGCGGGGCGTGTGAAGGTCATCGATCCCGGGGACATCGGCCGCGGCTGTATCGGGTGCGGCGTGTGCCAATTCCGCTGTCCGACAACGCCCCAGAAAGCGATTCGCGTGTATCCGTATTGATGGGAGACGGGGTCACGCCCGTTCGCCTGCGATTTGCATTTCTTCGACGAACGCGTTGGGGTTGTTGGCCCACTTTTCGGCTTCAAGCGGCGTGGCGAGGCCACGGTGGACAAGCCCGGCGAGGGATCGCTCCAGCGTGACCATGCGCTCGGTGGGGATGTCCTTCGTGCGCGTCTGCATCTGTGAGTATATCTGCTCGGTCTTGGACTGCCGGATGAGGTTGGAGACCGCGTAGATGTTGTTGAGTATCTCCATCGCCACAACGCGGCCCTTTCCGTCGGCCCGGGGAATGAGCTTCTGCGAAAAGATGTGACTGAGGCCGAGTGAGAGCTGGCTCGCAACCTCGTCCTGTCGATTCGGCGGGAAGAGGTCGAGGATTCTCGTAATGCTTCCGCGGGCGTCGCGCGTGTGCAGCGTCGAGAAGACAAGGTGGCCCGTTTCGGCAGCCGTCAACGTCCAAGACGTAGAGTCCATGTCACGCATCTCGCCGACAAAGATCACGTCCGGGTCCTCTCGCAGGCAGTCCCGCAGGCCGCGTTCGAAGCTCGGCACGTCGCGTCCGACCTCGCGCTGGGAGATAACCGCCGCCCTGCTCTTGAGGCGATACTCGATCGGGTCCTCCAACGTGACGATCCTGCACGGTCGCGTCTCCGCGATGCGGTCGATGAGCGATGCGATGGTCGTGGACTTGCCCGCGCCGGTGATGCCGGTGATGAGGACGAGCCCTTGCTGTTTGTTGATGATGTCGCGCCAGACGCCGTTGGGGAATCCGATCTCCTCGACCGGCGGCACGTCGGCGAACAGCGCCCGCAGCGCGACGGCTAGGCCGTCGTTCTCGTAGAAGCAGTTCAGGCGAAACTGGATCATCTTGGTGGAACATGAGCTGTCCACAGAGCGATTCTGTTTCAGCGTTTTGATCTCGTTGTCGCTGAGCAAGCTATAGACAAGTGCCTTGGCAGTGGCCGCGTCCAACGGCGGTCCCTTCATGCGCTGCAACAGCCCGTCCACGCGATAGACCGGCGGACAACCGGCCTTGATGTGCAGGTCCGACACCCGCATCTTGCCCTGCTGCTCGAAGTAGTCGAGCAGGTCCTTCATGCTGAGCATGCGGTCCGGACCGACTGTATAGACTTTGTCGTCGAGGGTCTGTTTGCTGGACATAGATCGTGATCCGTAAGGGACTCGTGGACACCAGCCAACGGCGGGGTTAGCAGATGGGCGAGAATAACATAGCTGATTTTGCCGCTTGGCTGGCCTGCTGGCTTGCCGTTTGGCGGATCAACCGTTTACGTTATTCCTGCGCAACTCCTTACTTCATTGCATACGCGGACAACACGGCAAAGCACGGACATCCCGGCCACGCCAGGGGTGGGGGGGGCTGACCAACGGCGGGCCTTCTTCATAGGATACGCCGACCACAGCTGGAAGGCCAGCCGCAGCTTACACGCCCTCCGTTTCTTCGTAGCATTGTTCACAGAGCCGGCGCCCGTCCGGGAGGTGATACACCTTGTCAAACGCGCCGCTGCACTGACCGCACATGCCGGCGGCGACGGGCGGAAGGAGCGTGCCGTCCGGCCGGTGTCGACGGTTGAACTCCTCTTGTGCCCCGCGCCGTTGCCTGCCCCGGAAGAGCCACACCTTGATCCCTGTCCACGTGCTGACGACCAGCAGGACAAGGAGGAGCCCGAATACAAGCAGCCCGATGAGCAGCTTGATATTCACAGCGAACATCTCGAGTTGGGTCATCGTGGCGCCTCCTCTAGTGCATTGTCGCCCCAACTTTGTGGGTGCCACTGGTGGCTTGCCCACCAGTGTTTTCCTCGCGACGCCACGTGCGCCACACAGGCGAGTGACCCGCCAGGGGCGCCAATGGCTGCCGTCCCGCATCTGGCCTCTACCCCAGGATCGGCGCTTCATTCCCGCTTCGGCTCGCTACTATATTCCCGCCGCGAGATTAGAGTGGCCGGCGGACCGGCTTCGCTGTACATTGTTATTGTAAGCCTTTCATCCGGCGAGGTCTGCCGGGTCACAGTGGCCGAAGGAGGCTCGATTGTGGTCGATTTGCCATGGGTGTTCGCCGCTTCCGAGATCCCACTTTTGACCACGGTCTATTGGGCCTGCGGGACCGTCGGCGCTGGGCTGGTGCTCATCTCCTCACTCAGCGGGCACCATGCGGACGCGGACGTTGATATCTCCGTCGGCGCGGACACGGATTTCGACGCCGATTTCCACGCGGACATTGATGTTTCGACAGACGCAGACGTCGATCTCGGCGGCCACGTTGCTGGCGACATCGATGCCGATGCCGCGGGGGTCGACGCCCACGTTGACGCGGGCGCGGCGCACCACACTGACGGCCACATCGGTGAAGCATCGTCACTGGCGTCGTGGTTTTCCATTCGCTTTCTCGTGTTCTTCCTGGCAACGTTCGGCGTTCTCGGCGTTGTCTTGACGCACATGACAGCCGTGGGTGCATATGCCACGCTGGGCGTTTCCGTCGTGGGCGGCATCGTGGCGGGGCAATGCGTGCACCGACTATTCCGCAGGATTCGCCGTGCCTCCGGCAATAGTGCGCTCCGGACTGCGGATTACGTGAACCAGGTCGCCCGTGTGACGATTCCTGTCAGCCACACGATCAAGGGCGAGATTGCGCTGACGGTTCTCGGGGGGCAGCAGTACATCCCGGCGACGTCGAAACATGCCGACGACGCCTTTCAAGCGGGGGAAGAAGTGGGCGTCCTGGCGTATGGGGGAGGTGTCGCCAAGGTCGTCTCTCGCAAGGAGTTCGAGTTCCTCAACCATACGCAAAAAGGAGGCAAACAGTGAATAGCATCTGTCTACTCGCGGATAGCACCGGCGCCGGCATGGTGATCGGAGGCTTCGTCCTGCTGGCGATTCTGGCGATCGTGCTCATCGTCGCCAAGCTGATGGTCGTCGGCAATCCCAGTGAGATGTTGATTATCAGCGGCGGGCGTCAGAAGACAGGATTGGGATACCGCATCCTGATTGGTGGTAGGACACCGGTGATTCCCATCATCGAGAAAGTCGCCCGCCTCAGCCTGCGCAACCTGCAAGTCGGACTGGAGGTCAAGGCCCAATCAGGCGGCGGCACCATGTTGCCGGTGATTATCACCGGCGTCGCCAACGTGAAAATCGCGTCAAGCCCCGAGCTGCGTCCCAACGCGATCGAGCGATTCCTAGGCCAGCCGGTGCAGGAGATACAACGCGTCGCGCGAGAGACGCTTGAAGGCGGCCTGCGCGCCGTCGTCGGCAAGATGCGCCCGGAGGAGATTGTCGAAGACCGTGACATGTTCGTCGCCACAGTGATGAAGGAGGTCACGGACGATTTCTGCAAGCTCGGACTGGTCATCGATAGTGTGAACATCCAGAACGTCCATGACGATGAACAGTACCTCGAGTCGATCGCGCGCAAGGCGCGCGCCCAGGTCGTTTCGGAAGCCCGCAAAGCCGAAGCAGGCCGGGCATCCGAAGCGACCATCCGGGAAGCCGAGGCCGCGGCTGCCGCGCGTCAGGCGAAGGCCGATCGCGACTCCGAGGCGAGGACCACGGAAGCCACCGCGCACCAGCGTGCCGAGGAAGCGAGATTGTCGTCGGAGAAAGCCATCGCCGAGGCGGAAAACGCGCTGCGGATTCGCAAGGCGGAACTCGCGCGTGCGGCCGCACTGAAGGAGACCGAACAGCAGGAAGCCGCCGCGATGGCCGAGGGAGCGAGGTTGAAGGCGACCCAGGTTCAGGCCGCGATCGCCGATCGTGACGTGGCACTCGCCAAGGCCCAAGGCGATGCCGCATTGGTCCTGGAAGAGGGCAAGGCCAGAGCCGCAGCGGTCGAGTCGATCGGCCAGGCAATTCAGAAACACCCCGAAGCGCTGAAGGTCATGCTAGTCGAGTTGATGCCAAAAGTCGTAACCGATCTCGCCAAGACCATCGAAGGGATCGAACTTCGCGACGTGACGGTCATCGACGGCGGAAGCGGTCAGGCGATTGCCGGCGCTGCGATGGCGCGCGCAAAAGTCCTGGCGGAATCGCTGGCGGCACTTGAGGGCATCTTGGGCGTGGACTTCCGCGAACTCAGCCGCTCAATCGCCGGCCGCATGACGGGCGATGCGAAGGATACCGGCGATGCGTCCCAGCCGGATGAAGACTGAGTCGCCCTGGTCCGATAGCCGCCCCCGACGCCGCGAAGTTGTTGCCGCCACGCGACACCGGGGAGTTTCGCGGTTCCTTTTCCATACCTCGTGCCTGGACAGGCGCTTGCGCGTTTTGCACTGCCTCGCGTGGTGTGTGGCGTATTCATATCGCTCGAAACCCTACAGCTTGCCGAGTTTTACGTCGCGATAAGGATTGGGCTTTCCGCGCATCCGTCGTCATCTTTGCGGACTTCGTGTGAATAATGGTCCAGCCACTCCGCTGGCGCGACACTCGCACGGACAGTCCTCCACAACATTGCCAAGCAACATCACAAGAGGGGGAGTTGTACTTCGTCTCGTGGCGCGGGACTTCAACGATCATGAATGAGGGATAATGAACGATGAACACAGTGCTCAACTCGAAAACAGTCGCCTTAGTTGTTGCCTTGCTGATCGTCCTTGCTGCGGATCAGACGGCGACTGCGGGGCCAATCTTTACGTTCGGTTTCACCGACATCACTGGCGTGTATGATGGAGCCACAACCTGGAGCATGACTCCCGACAGCAACACCACTGGCGATGTCACTCGGGACATACCCGCAACGGGTACCGCCAGCTACCTGCCGGATTTCACTGGCGGGACGGCGGACTTTGCGCTCACCATGCAGGTTGCCATGATTGATGCGACCCACTACTCCGGCGACGGCTCGTTCATTGTCACAGACGCCGATGGCGACACCATTACCGGTGACATTTCCGGCGTGTGGACGAAGTTTGCCACCACGGGCATTTTCGGCGGCGACCTGACCAACGTCTGGATGAACGAGCTCGGTGATGGGATCTTCGAGGGTCCCAGCGGCGGTTCGTTTGACATGGACTTCAGTCCAGCTCCCGAACCTTACATCGGTGGCTTGACGGTCATCGAAATCGCTGGTTGGTTCGGCTCTGCGTTCACTGACCCAGATGCACTGACTACCGCCACGATGATCCCGGAGCCCGTCACTCTCACACTGGTAGCCTTCAGCGGCATGATGCTGCTTCGTCGTCGCCGCTGAGCAACTCCCACAAGTAGAACACTCCATGCCCGTCCATGTGGCGGGCTTTTTCATACCCGGAGAGCGGCAGCAGGATTCTCGGCAACCTCGGCACGCGATGCTGCGCAGATGCGGGAGGCTTACCTCTCCCCCCAACGCCCCAGAATCGCCTGTGCCGGTTTCGAGCGATGTCTTGCTACAATGCCGCCATGCCGCGCCGCCGACCAATCCGACGGATTTTGAAGTGGGCGGGGTTGGCCCTCTGCACGGGGCTGGCCGCGTTGTGGGTTGCGAGTTGGCCCGTCAAGCTGTCGTGGTACGACAAGACCGGCACGCACGGATTCTGGATGAACGGTGGCGGCATCGCAGTCATCGACGGCAACGTTCCGATGCGGTTCGTTCCCCGCCGTTGGCATGTGCGGTGGTACTGGTTTCAAGGACGCTGGCGGTGGTGGCCGATGGCCCGAACGTATACGCCGCCCGTCCCGGCACTCGGCGCCCCCGCGGTGCAGAGCTACTACTGGCTTCCGCTCTGGCCCGTGTTCGTGATCATCGCCATTCCGACCGCGTTTCTCTGCTGGCGCGATCGCCGGCGTATCCCACCCGGTCACTGCGAGAAGTGCGGCTACGACTTGACTGGCAACGAAAGCGGCAAGTGTCCGGAGTGTGGCACGGCGGCGCCACCCACCGAAGGCCCCTGAATCGCCCGTGTCGAATCGGTCGACCTTTCTGAGACCATCACGGCGAGCCGCGTCGCGCACGCGCGAACGGGACGAGTTTGGCGGCGGCCGTGTGTTGGTGGGTTGGGCTGGTCCTCTTGTCGCGGCGGGACGTGCCTGCACGATGAGCCAAGGAGGATGCAAGAAGCGAGGGATGCGTGGAGTCTTCGATCGTTGCGCTTACCGCAGCAACCACCACCAGACGGCCAATGCGGTGGCTACAGCTAGGAGGACTGCCAACGCGGCGTAGCTCAACAACGGCGGCGCGAGCTTCGGTTGCCTCTCAGCGCTGTTGCCCAGGATCACCGTGACGTCCGTCTCGCTCGGCCGCAATGCGCTCAGCAAATCCGCCGACAGCATTTCGCCCGATTGGTAACGGTCCTGCGCGTTCGCCTGGAGGCATTGCACGGTGATGTCGCGCAGACGCGGCGGCCAGTTCCGCGGCAGGCGATTCCGCTCGGCGCTCTTCGCCTCACGCTGCAAGCGAAGCATGCCGCTCTTGGTGTCCGCCTTGATAAGGCGGTCGCCGGTCATGCAGTAGTACAACGTCAGGCCCAGGCCGTAGATATCGCTGGCAGGGCTCGCCCGCTCCCCGCGCGCCACCTCCGGAGATATCCAACCCGGCGAACCCAGAGGACGCTCGCTCAACTCACTCACGCCCTCGATGCCGGCAACGTCCGCCAGCCCGAAGTCCGTCACCTTCACGTGACCGGCCGTGTCGATCATGATGTTGCCAGGCTTGACGTCACGGTGAACAATCCCAAGTGCGTGGCCTGCGGCGAGTGCTCGGGCGGCACGAGCGATGAGGTAGCACACCTGCTTTGCGGGCAGTGGGCCGTGGTCTGAAATCAACCTGGCCAGCGTTGTGCCGACGACGCACTCCATCGCAAAGAAGTGGACGTCACCCTGCACGCCGACTTCGTACACCGTCACGATGTTCGGGTGCTGGAGCTTCGCCGCGATCTTCGCTTCTTGCAGGAACATCTTGAGACCGAGTGACTCGTGCCCAGGCACAGCCCGTCGCGGAAGGACTTTTAGGGCAACGACCCGATTCAGGTCCGTGTCCCGAGCTTCATAAACGTATCCCATCGCCCCTTCGCCGAGGATGGCCTTGACACGGTAGCGCCCGAGTGTTTTGCCGATCCACTCGCTGGCGGCGACCTCGGCGGGCCGGGCTAGTTGCCGCGCCAATTCTCCGACGGACGTCGCGTCAGTCTCTCCCGTGACGAGCGTGGAGCCCAGTCGCGCCCAGGCAGCCGCAGCTTCTCCCAGAGCCCCGGCCACGTTCCCCACGGCGCCGGCGTCGTCGCGCCACACGTGATCGCAGTGCGGACATCGGACCCGCCGCCCCTCCGTCGGGCGATGTGACCGATAAGAGGCTTTGCAGTGCGGACAGACCAATCGCCGCTCGGTCGATGCCGAGTCGGACGTCGGTTTCGCATCCTCTCTCCGCGCGGCGTCGGACATGAGACGCTTCCAGAAAGACCGTCCGGGCGGACATGCGGATCGCTCCGGACGACCGATAGTATAGGGGCTTTCGGCAACCGCGCCGGACCCAAGACTTGTCCTCACCAGCATCGTCCGACGGCCCGTGCGAATCCAGCAAAGCTCCGTCTGTTACCGGTGCTTCGTTCATTCGTCCACCGCGAGCAGACGATGCCTGCGTGCGGCAGGCTTCCCACGGTGTGACGTGGCAGAAGGGATCCCGGCCCAATCACGCGCCGGGCAGCGGGCAAAGAAAGGGCCGGCCCTTTCACAGGTCGGCCCTTGAATTGCGGATTGGCTATCCTGTCGCCCTAGCGCCTGCGTCGAAGCAATGCCAGCCCGCCTATCGCGAGCAGGCTCAGCGTGGCCGGCTCGGGGATGCAGATCGTGTCGATCACGATCTGATCGATGTACACGTCGCCGAAGTCATTGGTCAGCGTCAGGATTTCACTGTCTGGGTTGTAATCATACCGGTACAGGATCCAGTCGTAGTACCAGCCACCGCCCAAGTCATTGTTGAGGCTCGAGTCGATAATGGGGGGCTGTGGGTCCCACGAGTACCCCGGAGGGCCATCCCAGTGCCAGACAACCTGCAAGAGAATGTCCTTGCTGTCGTTCTCGATCGGGTTGTTGGGGATAAAGAGCTCGAACTCCTCCCAGTCGATCCCGTGCAATACGTTCGTGCGCCCTTGATAGGAGGGCAGCACCTCGAAGTCCCCGTACGGCGAATTCAAGTTTGGGTTGCCGTATTGGTTGTCTTCGACGTCCGGAGCGATGTCCCACCCAAGAACATTGGCAAAATCGTACCAGTGCTGGAACGTGGAGCCGGGATCTCCGCGCCAGGTCGGCGGATTCAAATCGTCCGCCAACGCGGCCGGCGCAACCAAGCCCACGACCGCAAATGCAATAAGTAACTTCCCCATGCCAAAACCTCCTGCTTTCCAGCAATTCTCCTCCTGCCTGACCGGTGAGGTCAATCGCCTCACAGAAACAGCCGGGCAGCAATCAACAGTCGAGCCGTTTTGGATCGGCGCATCCGGTACTTTCCAATTCAACCGGACGGCCTGCCACACCTCCTTTCGGGCTACGTCTGACTGGTGAGTCAGACGATGCCTCGATTGCGCTCGCACACATCCCGCGCACGTCCTCCCCGCCAACATTGCCTCCATGCTACCAGAAACGGGACGCACGGTTCAAGGTTTTGGTCAACGCGCCAGATTTCACAAGATCGTGCCATAGCATCAGGACCGGCCTTTGGGACGGCCGACAAGACAGATAACCATCGATTCCACCGGATGTTGCCTGAATGGTTGTTCCGATCGCTAAACTGCCACGTTCACCCTACCCGTCAGAACGCCGGGTCCAGCCAAGCCGGTTCCAGATCCCGCGAGCGGAGGGCGATGCAACGCGGTTGCAGTCCGCCGAATGGGTGATGGGGCAAGGGTCTTGGATCCTTGAGGGCGACATATGCGGTGGTCCGATTGCCTCTTCCGGGATTCGTCGGGTAAGATGCGGCCTCCCCATCGGAACCCCGCGTCGCGGGCAGCCGGTATGTGCAAATGGGACCGACAATCATGAAACAAGGCCTGGTTCTTTTCTGTCTGGCGATGATGGCGACGCTGAGCGGATGTGCCGATCCCCGCGAGCAGTTTGGACGCACCTGGTACATCGATGGCGCCGGAAACTGGGGATTCGGCGTCTTGGATGTGCCGCTGGGCCTGGAGGATGCCGGCTACAAGGGCGTCGTCTCGAATCACCGTTGGTCGCTCACATTCAACCCGATGCTTGACCAGACGCTGCGCTTCATCGCGAAGGGATCCGGCCAGGCCTTGGGCGGGGAGATCACGGAGTACCTCAAACGCAATCCCGGCGCCGACGCCAACATCATCGCCCTGTCCGCGGGCACAGGCGTAGGCATCTGGGCGATCGAGAACATTCACCCTCCCCATAAGCTGAACAATTTCGTCCTGGTCGGATCGAGCCTCTCCAGCAAGTACGACACACGCAAAGCCCTGTCGAACATGAAAGGCAGTATCTACGTCTATTACTCGAGCAGCGATCCCGTCCTTCAGGGGCCGGTGCGGACTCTCGGCACCATCGACGGCACCTACGATGATTCCGCCGGGCTGGTCGGCCTTCGAGGACGCGGCAAGGCGTCGGGCCGGATCGTCAACATCGGACGCACCGCCGCGGATTCCAGACTCGGCTGGACCGGCGGACATGCCGACTGCACGAACCGGAGATTCATCCGCGACAAAATCTCGAAGTGGATCGTCCGGAGTTCTCCCCGTTCTTCTCCTCGGCGTCAGGCCGCGCCGTTCTTGCACCCCCGCGACGACCCGCCTCTCTGGCCGACCTTCGCCTTCTCTCGGCCCTGGCTCACGATTCGGTGAAACCTGAACCACTCGGCCAACGGGGCGTATCCCTTTATCTTCCATTGGGACGCCGATTCGCACACGAACTTGCTCTCCCGGTTTGCAGCGGGCCGCTTCTGCATTAAACTTGCGCGGCTGTGGCAAGCGCAAGCAAAGTAGGCAAGTGAACGACAAAGGTCCGCCTATGCGAAAATGGATCATAGCAGCCGTGGTCGTCATCCTGGTCGGCATCGTACTTTCCCAGACCGTTTGCAATGACGACGCCGGAGACTGGGAGATCATTCCCGCCACCGTCGAGAACGGCCCCATCACCATGACGATCGAGACGAGCGGAACCGTCGAGCCCTTGAGCACCGTCCAGGTCGGCTGTGAAGTGACCGGCAAGATCGTCGAGCTACTCGTCGGTCCGGACGAGCCGGTCAAGAAGGACCAGATCATCTGCCGGATCGACCCCGAACTCGCCGAGGCGGAGAACCAGCAATCCCTGGCCGAAGACGCCAAGGCCAAGAGCGTGCTGGAGGATTCCAAGCTCGCGCGGAACGAGCAGATCGCGAACCTCCCGGTGCTCACGCAACAGGCGCTCGCGGGCAAGCAGGAAGCCGAAGCGGCCCTGGTGGACGCTGAGTACACCTGGAACCGCGTGGACAAGCTCCGTGAATCCGGTGATGCCGCCGAGACGGAGTGGGTCGCGATGAAGGCGCGGTACCTTCGCGCCAAGGCCGCGCTTGAAGCCGCCGACGCCGCACACAAGCTCGCGGTGAATAACGAGAAGATCCTCCCCGGCCGCGCCGACCAGGCTGTTGCACAGGCCGCGGCGGTTCTGCAACTCGCCGAGGCCAGGCTGAACTTTACCAAGACGCGGGTCGATCGATGCACGATTCGCTCACCGATTGACGGTATCGTCTTGAAACAGTATTTCGACGTCGGCACCACGGTGAACGCTACCTTCCAGACACCGCCGCTCTACCTGCTGGCCCCGAGTCTGAGTCGAATGAAGGTCAGTGCGAAGGTCAGTGAGTCGGATATCTCTCACATCGAGGTCGGCCAGACGACGCGATTCGAGGTGGTGGCCCGCCAGCCGATCATGTTTCAAGACGAGATCAAGCATAAGTACAACCAGCCCGAGATCCTGCAGAACGTCGTCACCTACACCGTGGACTTCGAGGTTGCCAATGATGAACACCACACGCTGATCCCCGGCCTCTCGGTGAACGTCGAGATCATCTGCGTGGATAAGCCCGAGGTCCCGCAGCTCGCGAACGCGGCTCTGCGATTCAAGCCGCCCCTGACACTGGAAGATCGGCGAGCCTTGATCGATGCGGCAGTTTGGCCCCCCAAGCCCGCCACCGACGTGAACGGTGACGAGGCGATTTACTGCGCCAAGGCGCACGCCTGGCGGTTCGACGAGGAGACTTCGGCTTGGACCGTCGCGCCGCTCTGGGTCGGCGTGACCGACAATATCAGCACCGAGATTCTGGCGGGGGCAAAGCCTGGAGACGTCTTCGTGAAGAAGGCGATCGACAAGTCCGAATCGGGATTCAGTCTCAAAGAAACGATGAAGCTCGCCAGACCGGAGAACCGCGTCCTTTAGCCTCGCTTACACATGGCCGAAACACTCGAAACCCCGCCCAAGAAGATCGTGTCGACCGTGGACGATCCCGACGTCAGGATCATCGTCCAGCTGCGCGGCCTCCACAAGACTTACCCGGCCGGCAACGTGCACGCTTTGCGCGGCCTGGATGTCGATGTGCCGCAGGGGCAGTACGTCGCCATCATGGGCGCCAGCGGATCGGGCAAATCCACGCTGCTCAACATCCTCGGCGCGCTGGACGTGCCGACTCAGGGCACATTCCGGCTCGCGGGCGAGGTCTCCAGCGAGCTTAGCCGAGACGAGTTGGCCAAGCTGCGGAATACCTATATCGGCTTCATCTTTCAGAACTTCAATCTCCTCGCGCGTAGCACGGCCCTGGAGAACTGCGAACTGCCCATGGTGTATGCCGGTGTGCCTGCCCGACAACGACGCGAGGCGGCTCTGAAGGCGCTCGAAATCGTCGATCTCGCCGACCGCGCGAACCACGTTCCCGCCGAGCTTTCCGGCGGGCAACAGCAACGCGTCGCGATCGCGCGATCGCTCGTGAACACGCCGCGAATGTTGTTGGCGGACGAGCCGACCGGAAACCTCGACACCCACACCAGTGAGGAGATTATGCGGATCCTCAAGGACCTCCACGAACGCGAGAAACTAACGATCATCATGGTCACGCACGATCCGGGCATCGCTTCGTTTACCGAGAGAGTGATCGTCTTGCGGGACGGCGAGATTATCGCGGACCAACCCACGCCGCGTTGCGGCGGCCCGGAGGTGCCCGACGTCCGCGTACTGAGTGCCACGGAGGATTAGCGCGACCCATGCTGGCTCTTTGGATAGAGTGTTTCAAGATGGGACTCCGGGAACTGTGGCGGCACAAGCTCCGCAGCTTCCTGACCATGATCGGCATGATCATGGGCGTCTCGGTCGTGATCATCATCGTGAGCGTTGTCCAGGGCGTCAAAGAGTCGTTGATCGAAGACATCCGCAAGGCCGGCCGCAACATGATGTTCGTCATCAGCCATGACACGCGAAAGAGCGGCTCGGTCCGCGGCGGCGAGGGCCTCCTCTCCAGCGCGCTCTCGCGCGCCGACGCCGAGGCGATCGAGCAGGAGTGCGACGCCGTCGACGCGACCACGGGGATGCAGGCGCTCAACCTCCAGGTCGTCAGTGACGTGAACAACTTCAACGTGCCCGTCACGGGGGCGAATCACAGGTACACGGCCATCCGCAACTGGGGCATCAGCGAAGGCCGGGACCTCGAGGCCTTTGATATCGTCGCGCCGCGCCGCGTCGCGCTCATCGGAGAGACCTCGCAGCGCGAGCTATTCGGCGACAGAAGCCCGCTCAACCACAGCGTGCGGATTGGCCGGCTCACGTTCAAGGTCGTTGGCATCCTCGAGCCCAAGGGATTCAACCCGCTCGGCATGGACGAGGACAACACGATCGTCATCCCTCTGCCGATCCTGTTGCGCGACCTGATCGGCATCAAGGAGCCGAATGTAATCCTCGCCTCCGCGACGAGCGACGCCGAGGTTGAGGCCGCGGTCGAGCAGATTACAGGCCTGCTCCGCCAACGCCACAAACTCCCGGAGACGGACGAAAACGACTTCAAAGTCACGACCCTCAAAGAGAAAGAAGAACAGGCCCGGACGGTCAGCAATCAAATGACCCTGATGATGTTCTTCCTCGCGTTGGTCGCGCTCATGGTCGGCGGCGTGGGGATCATGAACATCATGCTCGTCGCGGTAACGGAACGCACGCGCGAGATCGGTATCCGCATGGCCATCGGCGCGTCCACGAAGGCCGTACACAGGCAGTTCTTAGTCGAGGCGGCCGTGATCTCCAGCGCGGGGGGGTCAGTCGGCATCCTGCTCGGTATCTTCGGCTCGCAGCTCATCGCCGACAAGATCGGCGGCATCGTGCCGATGCTGTCCGCGCCGCTCATCGGCCTTGCGTTTGTGTTCAGTGCCGGCGTCGGTATCGCGTTTGGCTTCCTGCCGGCCAGACGCGCCGCGGGCCTGAATCCGATCGAAGCGCTGCGGCACGATTGACGGATGGCGTCCGACAAGTGCTCCGGCCAAGAGCCCCCGGCCTCGGCCGAGTACGTGCTCAACCGGGGTGGCACGGGCTGGCGGAGCCGCTGGCGCGAGATTACCATCTCGCACCTTCCTGCGCAGGATTCCCATCCTGTGAGGGTGCGGGAAAAGATTCTCGCCAGGGCGGGCGCGAGAAAGGATTCTCGCACCAGCGTGTATTTCAACAAGGACCCCCGCGCGGCGACCAACATGCCGGAGCTCATCCCCAACCGGTTCCTCTTCAAGTTCGAGTTCCCGCTCTATCGTTGCGCTCGCGCGCCGAAGATCGACGGCCGGGCCGAACGCTGGGCCCCGAAGTTTCTCATCCCGCCCTTGCACGAGCTGGACGGCGAGGGGGGCTTCGGCGCCGTGTATGCCGCCTGGAACGCGGACGGCCTCTACATCGCTTGCCAGGTCGAGGGCAAGTCGCGTCCGCCGCGGTGCGATCCGGCGACCTATTGGAAGTCCGACAACCTCCGGTTGATGACGGACATGCGCGATACGCGGAACATCCGCCGCGCGACCAAGTTCTGCCAGCAGTTCTACTTCCTGCCCACCGGTGGCAAGCCCGAGCAGCGTGGGCCCGTCGCGGGCAGCGCCCTGGTCCATCGCGCGACGCAGGACGCCCCGATCGTGAAGCCCGGCGTTATCCCGATTGCCGCGCAGGCCGGGAAGACCGGTTACTCTTTGACGGCCCACCTTCCGGCCCGCGTGCTGCACGGCTTCGACCCGGCGGAAAACCCCCGAATCGGTTTTTACTACATGCTAGAAGACGCCGAACTGGGCCGGCAGTCCTTGACCGTGGGCGACGAACTGAACTGGTGGATCGATCCGAGCACGTGGCCGACGGCGACGTTGATGG
>JBDRKQ010000224.1:0-17912 GCA_043813895.1 Planctomycetota bacterium | reverse complement strand
TGGCGGCTTGTCCGCCAGTGTGTCGTTCACTTGTGCGGGCACTGGCGGGCAAACCGCCAGTGGCACCCGTGCGCGCCTGGAGGTTCCCCGGGCTATTCCGCCTCCCCAAACACCTCCGCCTCAAACGAATGGATCGTCGTGTCCGAGTCCTTCCACGCATCCAGCGGCAGGCCGGCCTTTCGACACGTCTGACCTAGAAACTCCGACCGGGTCCAGCCGCGCTCGTAGGCCACCTGCGGCAGAAGCACGCCACGCCACATCCCCGCCGAAATGAGCAACCCGTGCCGTCCGATGATGATCTCCTCAGTCTTCTCCACGCGCTTCATCGGCGTGAGATAGCTGATCTCGATGTGCAGATCCTGCAACTCCCTGGTTGTTACGCGGTCGGCTGTAAATCGCGAATCGCGGCACGCCAGCACCGCGTTGCGAATCACCGCCTCGTAGAGCGGTCCATCCGCCTCCATGTTCCCGATACACCCGCGGAGCCGGCCGTGGTTCTGCAACGTCACGAAGCACGCGCCCAGTTGCCGCAGGGCGGCCGGGAGTTTGGCCGCATCGACTTTCGGCGGGGCCTTCCCTTCCAGCGTCGCCGCGACCGTCCGCCGCGCCAGCTTTAGCAGCTCACTCTGATCGGCCTCGGCCAGATTACCCGGCCGACGTGTGAAGACGATGGACTGGTACGTCACGCTGCTGCCCCAATCGTTGTTCAGGTCGCCGGATAGGTTGAAAGCCGCGCGCGTTCCCAACGCGCTGCCCTGCATTGACAGAATGCGGAGTAGCAGCAGGATAGGCCCGCGGCCGCAGATCGTGTCGTTCGTCTTGGCGAGGTGCGCCGCGAATCCGTCAAAGTCGCACGCCAGGATCGGCGACGACGCCTGATCGCCCAACTCGCGCAACCGCTTCGGCACGTCGTCCTTGAATGGGTAGTATCCGAAGTTCGCGCCGAAGTGCGTGAAATCGCTGCTGACCACGATGAGCGTGTCCCGGTCAACGTACGGCAAGATTGCCTTGGCAGCCTCGGCGTATTCGGCGTCCGTCATCCGGCCAACCATCAGCGGCACCAGTCGCCAGTCTTTCAGCAGCCGCTGGAGAAACGGCAACTGCAGTTCGAGCGAGTGTTCGCCCCGATCGACGCCCGGTTGCGACACGAAGCCAGGCTTCTTGGAGAGGGCTTCGCAGACGGTTCGGTCAATCGGCACCTGACCCAGCGGCGTGTCGTAGGCGGATAGGCCGCACGGCACGTCCACGCCTTGATAGCTCGCGGCGTTGCGGTGGCTAAAGGCGATGACGATCACGCGTTTGTACGTGTGCCCACGGAGACACCGATACCCCGCGGCGGCCGTCGGCGCGCTGTACTGATATCCCGCGTGCGGTGAGATGATGGCCACGGGCTTGCCCGAGACGCTTGTGGGCGCGGCCTTGTCGAGCAGATTGTCGATCTCCTTGGCCAACGCCGTCTTGTCGCCGGGATACCACGTCCCCGCGCAATACGCTGGCCGAATCGAGTCTTCGCGTTCTTGTGCGGCGCTTTCAGCCATGGGGATCGACACCATCCATACCCACATCAGGGCGAGGACCGCCCGACGTGCCGACCGGTATTCACTTGTCATCTTCGCTGCCTCCGCCAGTCCGACGATGTGGCCTCCGTCGGCCCGACGGAAACAGTATACCACATTCGGCGGCAGTCCGCGCTCCGGGCGCAGTGGGAGTTGCTGCTCCGGGCTCCTACGGTCGGGTGATCACCGACACCGGTTTCGCAGTGTACTTGGACAAGAAAGACGATACCGTTGCTGTACAATGTGCAGCCGGAGAGCGAGTAAACCGCTAACCTCGGAGTGCAGCAGCCATCGAAAAGTCGCCGACAGCTCAGCCCGCAGACCCGGCGCCGGCACACGGCGAGAAGCGGTGGTCCCTGCTCGTCGTCTCACTCACGACCGGCATCGTTCCGGTTCTCGCCGCCCGCCGGTCGCGGCATGTGTCCCTAGCAAAGGCGTATTTGGCACATATTCTTGCCTTGTTCGCAGCGGCCGAGTTTGTCTTCTTCCTCGCCTGCTGGTCGAGCACGCACCTTCCCGCGAGCCGCGCTGATGTGTTCAACGGAATCGCCGAAGGCGTCGCGCACATTTCACTCATGATGAAGAGCGATCCGGTATGGCTGGTTGCGCTCACCATCGGAGGCACACTCCTCGGCATCGAGTTGGGGGGGCTTGTTCTGGCGCTCATCTGCTCGCCCTGGGGAGCGGCCGACGAACCGATTCGCGCGGGCATCAAGCAAGCCGTACGCCGAACCTGGCTGCACACGCCGTTCCTGGCGATCACCATCCTGCTTGCGGGGGCAGCCATGGTCGAACTCGACCGAACGCATCGGTTGGCGTGGAGAGTGGTCGACCGTGAAGCCCCGTGGGCGTCTCCTCTAGCCGGAGCGACTCAAGCCCAGCAGGAGCAAGTCTGGCACGAACGCGATGAGGCCCTCGACAAAGCTTGGAGCAAGTGGCCTTTTTGGGTCCGCCATGCGGAGTTCTTCGGTTTCCTGACAGCCCTCCTTGCCGCGATATGGTGGCTTTGGGCGTTGTTCCGCGGCATCGGCTCGCCACGGCCGGTAGCGCCGATCGCCCGGCCTCCGACCTGCGAGAATTGCGGCTACAATCTGACCGGGATCGCGCTGGACAGCCGCTGCCCGGAGTGCGGCGAATCGGCCGAGTACTCGATCGGGGATCGGGCCAGGCTCGGGAGCCTTTGGCAGCGACGCCGCGAGGTCGGCAGGTGGCGGGCTTGGTGGCGGTGTGCGGTAGACCCGATCACGAGACCCAATCGGTTCGGCAGACAACTGCGCACCGCAAGATCAGGCACGGATCATCGGCTTTTTCTCGTTATGCACCTGCCGGCGGTCTTCCTGGCTAGCTGGCTCGGGCTTATCGCTTGCTACATGGCCGATACGGGCCACAACCCGCTGGTGCGAGAGCCTCAAGTCGTGTGGCTCGTTGGGCCGTGGGCGGCGTTCGTCGTCACCGTTCTCGCCATCCTCCTCTCGATGATCTCGGCCGGCGCGATCGGGCTGGTGTGCCGACCCAAGACAGGGCGCAACCTGACCGGCGCGGCCATGCAGGCGGTGGCTTACCTCTTGGGTTTCCTTGTTTGCTGGGTTGCGTTCGACTTCGCCTGGATCGCCCTCCATTTCGCCTGCGAGTCCTCGTTTGGGGACGTCGCGTCCGTGTTACAGGTGGACCAGGATTATGTCGTCACCTGTACGATCCTCACGCCGAACCTGGTTTGTCTTGCGTTCTATCTCTCACGAGTCCTTCGCATCACCTCCGCCGCGCGCTATGCCAATCGGTAGCACCCACTGCACATTCACCGCCCACCCGCCGTACACCCAATGTTTTCAAAACTTCTGAAAGCAGGTGAAATTCGCTGGGCTTAACCCACCGTCCGTTACAATGCGGGGTAACTTGGGAGGTTCACGTCCATGACCACCCTTTGCGGGACGGACAACCCGGTTGCGACGGCGCTGGAGCAGGTGATTGAGGCGTTCGACCAGGAGACTCGGTCGGATCAGCCGTGCGTCAACCGGCTGCTGGAGCGGGTGCGCACGTACCGCGGCAAGCTCCTGCGGCCCCAACTGTTGTTGCTCTCGGCAGACGCGACGGGCGGGATTCGCGACGAGCACATTGTCTTGGGGGCGGTCGTCGAGATGGTCCACATGGCCACGCTCGTTCATGACGACGTTCTCGATGAGGCGGACGTCCGGCGGCACGGCGCGACCGTCAACCGCCTGGCGGGTAACGAAGGGGCGGTGCTGCTGGGCGACTATCTCATCTCGCACGCCTATCACCTATGCAGCAGCCTCGGCTCGACACATGCCTCGCGCCGCATTGCCGCCGCCACGAACACGGTGTGCGAAGGCGAACTCGCGCAGATCGAAAGCCGCGGCAACTTCGCCCTGACGGAAGTCGAGTACATCGAGATTATCCGCCGCAAGACGGCGGCGCTGACCAGTGTGTGTTGCGAACTCGGCGCCGAGCTGGCGCAGGTCGAGCCACGTGTTGTCCGGAACATGGCCTCATTCGGTGAGGACTTGGGCATCGCGTTTCAAATCGTCGACGATCTGCTCGACCTGACTGCGACGGAAGACGAAATGGGCAAGAGCGTCGGTCGCGACGCGGACCTCGGCAAGCTGACGCTGCCGCTCATTCGATTCCTCCGTCAGGCCGACGAAACGGATCGCCGGCGTTTGATCACCACGTTGTCACGGGACGCGGTCGGCAAGGCCGGAGGTGTCAGGGCAATCCTCGAAGGCTCCGGCGCCATCGACAGTGCCATGAACACGGCACGCGAGTATGTGCAATCCGCGCTGTCGCGCATCGCGGATCTGCCGCCCGGGCATGCGAGGGACAGGCTTTTCGCTACGGCGGAGTTCGTCGTTCAACGTCGTCGGTGACGGTTCCGCAGCACTTCGTCGCGAGGTTGCCCGAAAGGTGTCTTCCTCGGATTACCGTGAGCGCGGGTTCTGCGTAAGCACGGATCGAAGAACGGCGGACACCTTTGGCGGGCGCGACATCAACTCCGTGAAGTGGTAGTCGAGCAGGTCAAACACGGCGGTCGCCAGCGACCGGTCGGGCCGCCGATCTGTCGACGCCAGCGCTTGGGCAATGGTCGGCGAGATGCGGCGTTTCTCCACGATGGCTGGTTCACAGTCACGGCAGATGGCGCCACCCTGCCGCGAGCTAAAGTAGAGCACGCCTTTCTCCGGGGTCGGCCGGTCGCAGTTCACGCACCGCGTCAGGTCCGGCCTGAGACCGATCTCTCGCAGCAGCAGCCAGAGGTACGCGATCAGGGCGAGGAGCGGGTCCTCCTGCTCCAGCGCCAGCAGCAGGTGGTGCAGTCCGTCGAAGATCGCCGGGTGAGGATCGTACGTTTCCGTCAGTTGCGCGGTGACTTCCGCGGCGTACTGTGCAGCGTAGCTGCGGCGCAGGTCCCGGCGGAGGTGCGGAAAGATGTTCTCCTGGCGCCACTGCGTGAGTGTGGCGAGGTTGCCCTCTTTGCCGGTCCGGCGGGAGTAGACGAGGCTTCCGTGTTCGAGCAGATCGATGCCCACGGCCGTGCGGGTTTTTGTGGAGCGCTTGACGCCCTTGGCAATGAGGCGTTGTTGTCCGTGGCTGCGCGTGAACACGACGAGGACTTGGGAGGTCTCGCTGTAGTCCAGCCGACGCAATACGATCGCGCTGTCTTTGAGGAGGGCCACGGTCGCTACTCTTGCCCGGTTGGGTCGAGAACGTGAATCCGCAGGCGTCCGACCTTGCGGTCGTCGGCTTCCAGAATCTCAACTCTTACACGGTCCTCGACGAAGCTTTCGCCGACCCCGGGGATGTGTCCCAGCTTGCTGAAGACATAGCCGCCGATTGTGTCGTAGGACTCGTCCTGCGGCAGGGAGATGTCGAGTGCTTTGTTGGCCTCATCGACGTGTACTCTGGCGTCGAGGTCTGTGGTCCGTGCGTCGATTCGGTTGATCGGCGGCAGCGGCGGCTTGTCGTGTTCATCCGTGATTTCGCCGACCAGTTCCTCGAGGATATCCTCGATGGTGATGAGGCCGGCAGTACCGCCGTACTCGTCGAGGACGATGGCCAGGTGAACGCGGTTCGTCTGGAACTCACGGAGGAGCGAAGCAAGGTCCTTGGTCTCCGGCACGAAGGTCACTTCGCGCATCTTCTCTTTGAGTGTAAAGACGGCCGGCTCCTCCACTTGCAGGAGGTCCTTCGCATAGAGGAGCCCGACGACCTGATCCATGGTGTCTTCGTAGACCGGGATTCGCGAATGACCGGCGTCGAGCACTAGCTTGCGGACCTCTTCGTAGCTTGCGCCCGAATCGATGGCGACCATGTCCGTCCGGGGCGTCATGATTTGCCCGGCGGATGTCTCGTCAAGCACCATGACCGATTCGATCATGGCCCGTTCGGACTCGTCGACGGTTTCACTGCTGACGGCGTCCATTATCTCCCTTTCCGCTTCCACCGCGCGGTCGGAGGTTTCTCGCGGTACGCCGGCGAGCCGCCTGATAATCTCATCCACGGCATTGACGGCGATGAGGATTGGCCGCGTGATCCGCCTCATGAGTTCGATGGCCGGCAACGTTCGCGCGAGGAAAGGTTCGCCGGCATGGCGGGCCCAGGCGGACGGGATGGCGACGCCGAACAACAGGAACCACGCCACGCAGAACAGCAGGACCTTGAGCGTTTCGTAGGGCCACCGTGGTGAACCGGTCGCGATGCACATATCGACCGTGATGACCAGCAACACCAAGGCAAGCTGGCGATACACCTGGGCCGTCAGGGCGTACTCCCGCTCGTGGAGGTCGAACAGATCAATCCAGCGTTCACGCTTTGCCTGTTTGAGCGCGGTGATCAATTTCGTGCGAGAAGCGAGTCGAATCGCAATGACCGCGGTCCCACACAGAACCACCTGAAAAGACCAGAGCACGATGAGGCCGATGGCCATGGACGACTAACCTCCTTGCGTCTTGCCGCCTGCGTTTGGTTCAATCTGCGGAACTTCAACCTGCGCCCAGAGCGTCGCTTCGCTTCCCGTTTCCGCCGCGTGGAGGACTCGCCCATCGGATGTGATGATCGCGCTGGCGCCTGGGCATGCGGGATTGACATCCGCCTCGGCGGTCGTTACGTCGGCCACCGCACAGGCAATGCCGCATCGTTTTGCGTTGGCGGCAATGCGGCTGTGAATGCACCGGGGCTCGGCCGCCGGGTCGCGCCCATCGTTCGCCCAACAGGCGGAGCCCAGGACGATTCCGGCCCCTTGGTGTCGGGCGTCGTCCCAGGCCGCATCGTCGAGCAGGTCGTCACCTGTCAACAGGGCGATCCGTCCGAGCAACACGTCAGCCACATGGCCCCGTGCTCCTGATGCAAAGCGACCTTCTGCCGGGCCGCTGAACCGTTGCTGGCGACACGCGAGCCGCAGGTCGCTGTCCCGGTCAATGAGCACGGTGGTGACGTACGGTTTGTCGGAGCCCGGCTCGGCGATGCCCAGCGCGATGAAGATCCCCCACTGGCGGGCTCGAAGGCCGCAGGCGGCAGCCGTGGGTCCCGCGGATTGCTCGGTGATGAACGTATCCCCCCTCAAGATTGCCGGGACGTCACTAAACGCCGGCAGCAGGATCAAGTCCGGGGCGGGGTCCGTCTCCGCAGCGGTGTCGATTGCCTGGAGCGCCCGCTGGAAGATTGCCGTGCGTGGTTCTCTTTGGGCCGCCAACTGGATGACCGCGATTCTCATGATCGACTCCTCCGCACGCGACGGGATCGGGCGGAAGACGTCCTTCGATCAGGCTGCGCTTTACGCCGTGGCCGTGCCGGCAGGAACACCGGGCCCCAGCCGAGAGTGCTGAGTATCTCATCTTCCGTCTCGTGCATCCGCGTGGCGTCTTCGGCCGACCGGTCATCATACCCGCAGAGGTGCAGACAGCCATGGACGACGTAAAGGAGCAGTTCCCCGTGCCAGTCAGTCTTTCGGTTCCGCGCGCGTCGCCGGGCGACGGAAAGGCAAACGAGCAGTTGCGCATCCACGAAGCCGGCCCGTGGGCTCTCCCTGAGGTCGAAGGACAAGACGTCGGTCGTGCTATCGAGCCCGAGCCAGCGCTTGTGTTGGCGCTTCATCTCGGCGTTTCCGAGAAGGGTGATATCCAGCCGGCCACGGAGGAACCTCTCACGACGCAGGGTGTAGCGCGCCGCGCGGCGGACCTGTTCTTGTGCGTCTTCCGGACACCCCGCCAGCGTGATCTGTAAGTGCCTTTTGCCACCCTGGGCAGCAGTGCCGCAACGGTCCGCCGGCGGCTCCGGGGGTTCTTCGTCTTGGCCTTGGTCGGAGTGTTCGTCTGACGTGGTCATGTGGGGGTAGTTATCAGCTATCAGTCGTCAGTTCTTGGTTGTTGGTTGTCGGCGATAAGGTCGTCGTCGTTTCGGTGTTCTCTTGGCGTTTCCTCCCTGCTCATGCGGTGCGAGCGTGCGCGGCTGTTTCCTCGTCGCTCTTGGGGTACGCGATTCGGCCGTGGTGGATCGCGCAAAGGCTTCTGACCAGGGATTGCTCGACGCAGGAGAGTTGTCTCAACGTGATATCGCAGTCGTTGAACTGGCCGTCCATGAGCTTGGCCATCAGGATTTCGTGGGCGACGTTCTCGATGCGGCCGGGCGTCGGATCCTGGAGCGCCCGGACCGCGCCCTCGGTACTGTCACACAACATCAGGATAGCCGACTCACGTGAGTGCGGCTTGGGACCCGGGTAACGGAACTCGCTTTCGCTGATCTCACGACCGGCGCGTCCGCTCGATCTTGCCTCCTGGGTCGCGCGTGCGTGAAAGAACCGGACGACGGTCGTGCCGTGGTGTTCCGCGATGAACTGGTGCAACACGGGGGGCAACCGCTGCTCGCGCGCAAGGGCGAGCCCGTCCTTGACGTGGGCCAGGATCACGAGCAGGCTCATCGTCGGCGCGAGTCCTCGATGGGCGTTCATCATCGCCTGCTGGTTTTCGACGAAGTAGTTGGGTTTGCAGGTTTTTCCCACATCGTGGTAGTAGGCGCCCACGCGGACGAGCAATCCGTTTGCGCCGATCTCTTCAGCGGCCTTCTCGGCCATGCTGCCTAACAGGTGGCTGTGTTGCCAGGTTCCCGGCGCCTTCTCGATGAGCTGTCTCAATAGCGGTTTGCTGGTGTCGGCCCATTCGAGGAGCGTCAGACTGGTCGTGATTCGGAAGACCTTTTCGATGACCGGCAGCAGGACCATGACGACGCTGATTCCAGCCATTGCCGCGAGGGCTGCAATCGCCGAAGCCTTCAGGGCTTCCTGCTGTTCTGCAAGGTTGACGAGGTAGGCACTTACGGCCGCAGCCGAGGCCGACAGGCCGCCGACTTCAACGATTCGGAGACGCGTGCGAATCTCTCGGAGCAACAGGACCGTGACCGACGCAACCGTGAGCAAGACGAGAATCAGGCTGTACGACGTACCGAAGATGGGGATTGTCAGCAGGGCGAGGCCGGTCGTCGCTCCGATCGCGAAGATCTGGGAGTAGGCAATCGTAAGGACCGCGGCAGTCATGGTGATGGTGGCGACGCTCCACATGGGTGAGGCATCCATCCCGACGAGAATGAGGCGGTCCGCCAGCAGCATTATGAGCAACATCGCTGCCAGCGCGAGTGATCGGGCCGGCTTCTCCAAGACGCGCGGCTGACAGCGTCGCGTGTAGACTGCCAGGCCGATCGTGATCATGAGCACCACGCCGAACAAGCCGAGCCGCTTCCATCGCCATTGGCTGAAGAGGGTGGCGTCTGCCCTTCGCCGGCTCAAGAACTCGTCATGCTCCGCCCGGAGGAGTGCGAGGTCGTCATCATCGAGTTCACGAGCCTGCACGAGCAGGTCGCCAGGGGCGAAGGGGTCCATGACCGGCGCGACGGATGCCAGTTGTTCGGCCCGCTTCTCCTTCGTGAAAGCCCGGTCGAATTCGTAGATTGGCGAAACACGCCCCTCGGCGGGCGCAATGGTCTTCTTGACGATCGTGACGAGTGCGTCCTCTAGCTGCGGCGAAAAGACGAAGCGAACAAGGTCCCTGGCCAGGCGATCCACCTGATCCGGGTTTGCGGCGTACGTGAGTCTTTCCTTCGGGACGAGCGTGGGTTTGTCGTCGCCGCGGAGCAGCATGACCTTGCCGGCGGTGCTTCGGATTTCGGGGTCAACCCCGGCATTCGCAATCATGGGCTCGCCGGCGAGCCGTTCCGCAATCGCGTCCACGTTGCGTTTGCAGCGCTCGCTGCCGGCTTCGTCCGTGAGGGACTTGAGCACGTCGAACCCGGCGACCTCCAGGGGCCAGCGTCCGGCGGAGGCTTCCAGGAACTTCTCGTAGTCCTCTGCCGCCTTGGCCGCCGCGTGGAGGTTGCGAAACTCCGCCTGAATGCTCTCAGCCAGCGCGCGGTTGAATCGAAAGCTGTATGGGGCGCTTTCTTCTGCTGCCCTTCGGGCCTCTTCTGTCTTGCGCTTGTTTGGGATTGTGAAAGCGACCCGACAAATCACAGGCCGTGTCAGGGTCTGCCCGCGGAAATACGGAAGCCGCTCATCACCAGAACTGACAATGAGGAATGCGCCTACCCAAAAACCGGCTGCGATGACCAGGGGCCACCCGAGTAGGCTACGCAATCGCTGCGGCCACCCAGATGATTGGCCATTGGCCAACCTGCGACGCGTCTCTCCTTGGCGTGGCGATCTGGATGGTCCGGAAGTTCGCATTGCCTATGAAGCTGAAGCCGCAGTTGGCGGCTTGCTGGTTCTCCCTGTGCCGGCCCATCGGCGGAGTCTCGCTCGATGAACCGTGCAAGTTGATTATAACCGTCCCCGGTCTCGGTCAAGAACCTATCGCCCTGCAGGGGACTCGGCGTAACCAAAAACATCTCGTATCGTCCGATAATAACAGCCAACGGTGAAATGGCGAACAGTGAATCAGGACATGTGTTATTAGCTCCGGTAACCACCTGCCCTGGCGATGGCGCTCCAATATTGACACGGGCTGATAGGCGATGTGCAGGCGACACACGGTGGTGGCAGAGTGTGGATTGCGACTGAAACTGCCGCAACTATCTTTACAAAAATAAGTTAGCGGCGAAGACCGCCCACGCTGGGTGGCGTCGAGAACAGCACTTCGGCGCGATCAGTACAAGCGTCACAAACCCTCGGCCCGGCCTCAGGCCACCAATTCTCGCCGCGAGGCGGGCAGATGAGGCAAAACCGCATTGGGTGCATCGACTGCCTGTAGTTGGCACCGGATGTGCTGGATAGACCGGCGACCCTGTCGTCGTGACAGGCAACCGCGTCCCCGCCAATCGGGGCGAGACCAGCCGGGGGGGATCGAGTCCATGCAAGTCCGTGCGAGCCATCTCATGGTCAAGCCCCGCCTGCTGTGCCTGGCGATCGCGTGTCTCGGACTCGCCATCATCTCTCTGGTTCTACGCAGTGCGGGCACGGCTGATCGCGAATCCGCGTCATTATCCCGAATCGCAGAACCTGGCATTGCCTGGGTTTCCATAGAGTCGGCCCTCCAAGCCACCGAGTCTCCAGCGCCCGCGGCAGTAGCGCTCGCCGCTCCCTGATCGAGGCGTTCACGCATTTTGCGCGTCGCTCAGACGGCAGGGTGACTTGATAGGCAGCCTGGCGGACCGCTTCCTGACGGTCGCGGCGCTGATTCTGTCTGCAATCTGTCAAGCCGCCGATTGGGGTAAGCGGCGTGCGTTGACGGACTCGCCCGCGCGGCAATAATCGGGCGGGGGCGCGGCACGTTGCCGCTTAGCGTGGTGATCCGATGAAGATTGTCACACTCACAACGGATTTCGGCGAGGCCGATCATTACATTGCCTGCATGAAGGGCGTAATCCTGCAGCACGCCCCTGATGCACAGATCGTGGATGTTACGCACGTCATTCAGGCACACGACGTGGTTCACGGGGCGTTCATCCTGCGGCAGGTCTTTGAGCACTTTCCCGTCGGAACGATACACGTGGCCGTGGTCGATCCCGGTGTCGGCACTTCGCGACGTCTGCTCGCCGTGCAGTATGAGGGCCAGACCTTTCTCACGCCGGACAACGGGTTGATCAGTCTCATCCATCGGGATTTCGTCATGGACGAATTGCGGGCCATCGAGAACACGCGATTGTTCCGTCCGGAGGTGAGCGCGACCTTTCACGGGCGTGATGTGCTTGCCCCGGTGGCCGGGCATCTGGCGCGCGGGATGCGCCTGGACAACGTCGGCCCCGTGATCGAGGAGTTGGAGATTCTCAATCTTGACCGTCCCGCCGTCCTGCCCAATCGCGGCGTGGAGGGACAGGTTCTTTTCGTCGATCGATTCGGGAATCTGATTTCGAACATCAGCGATGAAGACCTGGCGGCCGTTTCCCACGGACTCGGGGGCTTCAACGTCTACGTTGGGCCGCTTCGTGTGGGACCGCTGCGGACGACCTACGGCGATGTAAAGCCGGGAGAGATCGTCGCCGTGATCGGTTCGACCGGTATGTTGGAGATCGCGATTAACCAGGGCAACGCCGCCAGCCAACTCCGCGCCACGCCTGGCACGATCGTCATCGTTCGCTGAGGCCGCCGGTGGCACGCGACGCGGTGGATCGGTGCTGCTTACGCGGCGACGCCTGGAGCGGGGGACGGAGCGTGCTTCACTTCGACGGCATCACGGATAAACTCGGTGATCTTCGCGATGACCTTCTCGCCATAGTCCGCGCTGAACATGTGCGTGCCATGACGCTCGTTGCCGCCGGGATACTGCTTTCCTTTGGCGTGCTCTTCCGAGGCTTTGATCAGCTTCTTCACCGCGGCGTATTCGCCCTCGGGTGACATCAGCAGGATTGCCCGCTTGCCACAGGTCTTGATGTGTGCTTTCGAGTCGACGCCGAAGTACTTGGTTCCCGGCGAGAGGCAGACGATCGCCTTGACGGCCTCGTCACGGCTCCCGAAGTCCAGCGAGATGCTGCAACCGATGCTCGCGCCAACCAGCGCGATCCGCGTCGTGTCGCAACGGTCCTGATGCGCCAGCCATTCCTTGGCGGCCTCGGCGTCCTTCCACGCGTTGTTGAAATGCTCGGAATCTCCGTCCTTGTAGCGTTTGCCGAGGTTCTTGTCCGCCGGCTTCGTGCTGCCGCCGTTGCCGCGGATGTCGTACGCCAGGATGGCGAAGCCCGCCTTCCGCAAGTGCGGCACGAGCGGTTTCCAGCTCGACCGGTCCGCAGGCCACATGTGGATCAGGATCGCCACGGGGGCTTTGTCTTTGCCCTTTACCTCCGGGGGGTAATAGTCTGCCTCGATCGTCACACCGTCGGACGTCTCGAACGTCACGACCTGCTTGTCGTCGCCCGTCTTGGGCTGTTTGCCCTCGCGCTTCGCCGCGACCTGACCAACGGCCAGGGACGTTGTCATCAGCACGATCAATGTGCTCAACATGATTCGCATGGGAGTCTCTCCTTGCTTCGAGTATCTTCAGTATCTCGGTTTGAGGGTCTAGAAAGGATTCTCGGCCCTGCGATCAACGTTGCGCGGATGCACCCACCGGCCAAGGCCGCGGGCTCTTGTCCCCAGCCCTTGACCCCTAAACCCTGAACCCCTCCCCCTCATCCCTTATCCCTCTTCCCTCTACAGAATAAACTTGCTCAGGTCCTCGTCCTTCACGATCTCCGACAGCTTGTCCTTGACGTACGCCGCGTCGATTTTCACTTTGCGGCCCGGCATCTCCGGCGCTTCGAACGACAGCGTCTCCATCACCTTCTCCATGACGGTTTGCAGCCGCCTGGCGCCGATGTTCTCCGCCGTTTGGTTCACCTGGCTGGCGATGGACGCCAACGCTTCGATCGCGTCGTCAGTGTAGTCGATCGCCACGCTCTCCGTCGCCATCAGCGCGACCTGCTGCTTCGTGATCGCGTTTTGGGGCTCGACGAGGATCCGGACGAAATCCTCCTTCGTCAGGTCGCTCAGCTCCACCCGGATCGGCAGGCGGCCCTGCAACTCCGGCATGAGGTCGCTCGGTTTGGCCACGTGGAATGCGCCCGCCGCAATGAAGAGGACGTGGTCCGTCCGGACCGGGCCGTGCCGCGTGTTCACGCTGGTGCCCTCGATGATAGGCAGCAGGTCTCGTTGCACACCCTGGCGGCTCACGTCCGGGCCGTGTTGCGACTGCGTCCCGCACAGCTTGTCCATCTCGTCCACGAAGACGATGCCGCTGTTCTCCGTCCGCTGGATGGCCATCTCCGTGGCCTTCTCACGGTCGATCAGCTTCTCACACTCCTGATCGAAGATGATCCGTCTCGCCTCGCGGATCGGGACCTTGCGATCCTTCGGCTGGCTCGGCATGATCCGGTCCATCAGGTCCTGGATCTCCGGCCCCATCTGATCCGGCCCCATGGTCGCGGCGAACATCCCCATGGGCATGGCCTTCTGCTCGACGCGTAATTCGATCATGCGGTCTTCCAGCTCACCGCTGCGGAGTTGCGCGCGGAGCTTCTCGCGCGTCCGACGCCGGCGGGATTCGACATCCTCCTCACTCTCGTCGGGACCGGGATGGGACGGCGCCTGCGGCAACAGCTCGTCCAGCAGCCGCTCCTCGACCTGTTCCTCCGCTTTCAGGCGGACAACCTCGGTCTGCTCCTTGTGGACCATGGCCATTGCCAGTTCCAGCAGGTCCCGGATCATCGAGTCCACATCGCGGCCCATGTAGCCCACTTCCGTGAACTTCGTCGCCTCGACCTTGAGGAACGGCGCGTTGACCAGGTTCGCCAGGCGTCGCGCGATCTCGGTCTTGCCGACGCCGGTCGGGCCGATCATCAGGATGTTCTTCGGGCCGACCTCCTCGCGCATCGCCTCGGGCAACTGCAACCGCCGCCAGCGATTCCGGATCGCCACGGCCACGGCCCTCTTGGCGTCGTCCTGGCCGATGATGTACTTGTCCAACGCGGCGACGATCTCTCGGGGTGTGTATTCACTCATGCGACTGCCTGTCTTGTCTCTCGTTCTCGTCAGCGGTTGATCAGGCTTCGGAAGCTGCGATGCATGCCCCCGTAGCCCCGGCGCTAGCGCCGGGGCTCATATCATAGCGATCGACGTGCCCACCCGCGACTACGTCGCGTGAAAGCATGACACCCGGCACGGCGTCAGAATCCAAGCCCCAAGCGCCAGCGCGGGGTCCTTCAGACTCTACCCGCTCGCTTGCGCTCGGGGCTCGGATTCTGACGCGCGCGGCTCTGACAGGCAATCTACCGCGAGTGAGCGCGTTTCGTTATAGTTTGCCCCCATGGCCCGGCGTGTCGGACTCTTCATTCCCTGCTATGTCGATCAGTGCTTCCCGCAGATCGGCCGTGCGACGGTGCGGCTGTTTGAACGGCTCGGCGTGCAGTGTGACTTCGATCCGGATCAGACCTGCTGCGGCCAGCCCGCCTACAACAGCGGCTACCTCAAGGAAGCTGCCGCCGTCGCCGAGCACTTCGTCCGCGTGTTCGACAAGTACGAGATCATCGTCGCGCCGGGCGGGTCCTGCGTCGGCATGGTTCGCAACCACTTTCGTGAAGTGCTCGGCAGAGACGAGCCTGTGACGCAGCGCGTGCACGAGTTATGCGAGTTTCTCGTGAACGACTTGCACGCCGAAGACGTAGGCGCGTCGTTGCCGGGCCGCGCGGCCCTGCACATGCCCTGCCACATGCTGCGCGACCTGGACGGCGACGGACCGGTCCGTCGCGTGCTGGCGAACGTCCGCGGCCTGGAGGTCGTCGACCTGCCGGGCGACGACTGGTGCTGCGGCTTCGGCGGTACGTTCAGCATCAAGTTCCCGGAGTTGTCCGCGGCGATGGCCAAGCGCAAGCTGAAGCACGTGGCCCTCGCCGGCGTGGATTACCTCCTCTCCCCGGAAGCGAGCTGCATGATGCAGCTCGACGGCGTGATTCATCGGCAGAAGATGGCGATACGCTCGTTGCACATCGCGGAGGTTCTAGCGGGGCCGGAAGACGATTCCTGAACACAGCCGCGGCAGTTCCGATCCGAGCCCCAAGCGCCAGCGCGGGGTCAACATGGATGGGCAGTAGGTCTTCGGTCCCACTCGCTTGCGCTCGGGGCTCGGATTCCGACACGCGTGGCTTTTCACATCGGCGAAGTTTGACGCGAGCGCGCGACAGTCGGTACAATGAGCGATGTAGCCTCGCAGCAGTTCACGGTTTGCCCGTGCGAGGAGGAACTCGGCGGCGGCTGAAAGCACCTCGGCAGCTTTGAGCCAACAACACAACTGCGAACCATCGTGGTGGCAGTCCAGGCAGTCCTGCTTCACGCCGCGAACGCTCACCGACCCCGCCCTCGCGTCCGGAACCGGGAACGCCTCATGTCAGAACAAGGAGAAGTGTCATGTCCGACGACCTCCATCACAAATCAAAAACACCGACGATGTTTGCCGCAAGCCTTGCCGTGATTGCCTTGGCCTTGTTCCTGTCGGCGGAGACGGTGCGGGGTGACGAAGAGCTGCCCCCTCCACGCGACCTTACGGCGGCGGGACTTGGTCCGACGGAGCTTGAGGACCTGGACGAACGCGAACTGGATGACGGGGGGGACGACTTCATCCCTGTGTTCTTGACGGCCGGCCCGGACGATTTCGGCTACACGTCCATCGACAGCACCGAGCCGGGCGGACCAGCGTACAGCTTCGGCGACATCTCGGCGGTGGGCGGGCTCGTGACCTTCACGCCCAATTACAATGACGGCGGCTCGGCCCCGAAACCGATCGGCTTCGCGTTCCCCTTCTATGACATGGAACACACGCAGGTCGTGATGTCGACGAACGGGTATCTGACGTTCGATCTTGGCGGCGATCTCACCGACCCGGACAACAAGTGCCCACTGCCTAATGTTGATCTTCCCGACAGAGCGATCTACGTCCTTTGGGACGACCTCATTCTGACCCCGAACGGCGCCGCCTACTACGCACCGTACAGCCCGTGCCCCGCCACCGAAGGCGGCACCGGTGACTGCGTGATCTTCCAATGGGAAAACGCCAGACGTTCCGCCACGCCGGAGGAATTCGACTTTGAGGTTATCCTTTACGACAACGGCAACATCCTGATGAATTTCGACAGCGGCAACCCGGATCACGGCAGCAGCTCCACCACCGGGATCGAGCGCGCCTGTGCGGGCGGCGGCTTCGCGCACGCCTGCAACACGCCCGGTTCGATCCCGGACAACTACTCCGTGCTTTTTACGTATCCACGCTTTCTTGACGCGCAGGTTGACGAGATCGAACCGAATTTCAATCCAAGCGACGCAACACCCCTCAACCCCGGCGAGTGCGCCGTCGGAATGATCAACCCTGTGGGCGACCGCGACTACTGGATCGAGTCGGGCGCCCAGCCGGGCGATCTGATCTTCGCCTATGTCGATACACAACGTTCCTCAACAGGCCACGATTCGTTCCTTCGCATATGCCGCGATGGCTGCTCAATCGGGATTGAGGATGACGATTCTGACGGACGTAACTTTGGCTCGGTCGTAGCGGGTGCGATCGCCCCCGCAGCCGGCGACACGTTCTACCTGATCTCGAAAGACGGTGACAACCAGACGATCATCCCATACGAGTTCTTTCACGCCATCGTCGATTCTGCCGACACGGCCGCCGAGATCGAGGGGAACGACACGGCTGCCACCGCCACCCCCATCACGGCCAGTGTTATGACCGGCGACGTTGTGGGGCCGGACATGGACTTCTTTTCATTCACCGCCAACGCCGGTGACAGTATCGTCGTCATCATGGACGACAATCCGGACGACGACGGCTTTCTGGTCGACACCGGGCTGAAGATTATGAACACGGACGGGACGACGGTCCTGCCTGGCGGTGACGGTAACGACGAGAGTGGGCGCGACGGCAGTGCCGCCGGAAGATGCGTTGCGCCAACGACCGGGACGTACTATGTCCGCGTCGTAGATGGCGGGCTTGCGCCCGACACGGACTATCAGTTCGTTGTCATCGTGAACTGCGAGGTGTTCTGCTTCGACAGCGACGGCGACGGGGCCTGCGATGCCGTGGATCCGTGCCCGGATGACAACCCGAATGACTCCGACGGGGACGGCCATTGCGATTCCACGGACATCTGCCCCGGCTTTGACGACGACGACGACCTCGATGGCGACGGCGTGCCGGACGGTTGCGATCCGTGCCCGGCCGACGACCCCGACGACTCCGACGGCGACGGGGTTTGCGATTCTCTCGACATCTGTCCAGGCTCCGATGACCTCGCCGATCTGGACACCGATCTTGTGCCGGACGGCTGCGACAACTGCCCGAGCGATTTCAACACACTCCAGGAAGACGGAGACGGCAATGGCGTCGGTGATGCGTGCGAGCC
>JBDRKQ010000223.1:0-30527 GCA_043813895.1 Planctomycetota bacterium | reverse complement strand
GTGTCCGTTTTCACACCGGACAGGCTGCACGAGAAGATAAACGGGCGAGCCGAGCTGTATCTGCGATTCCACGTTGTGAGCCTGACGTTCGGCTCGTACCGGCATTCTGTCAATGGCGAACAGACGATTGACGTGTATTGGTACGACATGGGGGAGGCCGAGAATGCGTTTGGCATCTATGAGACCGAATCGCCGCCGGGCGCGGCATCCTTGGAGATCGGGCACGGCGGATACCAGGCGGGCGGCGCGGTGTTCTTTGTTAAGGATTCGAGTTATGTGCAGGTGTTGCCTTCGGGTGTGGATGCGGCAGATGCGGACGCGGCGCTGGAGATCGCACGATTGATCGCGGAGGTGGCCGGTTCAGAGCCGCGACCGTGAGGGAGCGGTAGGCGTTCGCCGGGAGGGCCGTCGAGATTGTGAGGTAACCGCTTGCTGACGCGCGCGGCTCTGATCGGGAGGCGGCACTGGCGGACAAGCCGCCAGTGGCACCCGGCGTTCTGTAACAAGTGGTGCGAGAAGGGATTCTCGCACCAGCACGGGAAGGGATTCTCGCACCAGCACGGGAAGGGATTCTCGCACCAGCACGGGAAGGGATTCTCGCACCAGCACGGGAATGGATTCTCGCACCAGCACGGACGCGCGGCTCTGATCGGGAATGGGCACTGGCGGACAAGCCGCCAGTAGCACCCGTCGAGAGGGCGAAGGACAAAGGGTGAAGCGTGAGTGACAGAGCCTTGACACGGCGGGAGATGTTGGCCCGTGGGGCCGGGGCGGTCGTTGCCGCCGGCGCGGCGGTAGCGGGTGTCACGTGGTTGCGCGACGGCAGTGGCGATGGCCGTGGCGACGGCAACGGTGCTGGAGATGGCAGCGGCGGGTTGTCCGGTCGGTCGAAGCCGGTGCCGCGATTGAAGAACTACTTTGCCAGCATCGATCTTTCTGCCTCGAATCCGCGAATCAGTGTTGCCACGGGCGACGCATTCAATATGGAGAAGCTGGTGCGCGCCGCTGTGGGCGGGCTGGATCAGACGCTGGGCATTAGGCGGTTTATCTCCAAGGGCGACGTGGTGCTGATCAAACCGAATGTCGGGTTCGACCGCGCGCCGCATCTCGGTGCGACGACGAACCCGGAAGTGGTGCGTTGGTTGATTCGATTGTGTCGCGAGGCTGGGGCGCGGGAGGTTGTTGTTACGGACAATCCGATCGAGTCGCCGGAGGTGTGCTTCGCGCGATCGGGGATCGGCGAGGTCGCCAGGCAGGAAGGGGCGCGGGTGATGCTGCCATCGGCGGCGGGTTTCGAGCAACTTGTGATTCGGGACCGACGACCCGATCCGATTCGCGGAGAGGCGTTGGCGGGTTGGCCGGTTTTCTATCGCCCTTTGGCGGAGTCGACGAAGGTCATCGGCGTTGCACCGATCAAGGATCACAATCTGTGCAGTGCGTCGATGAATCTGAAGAATTGGTATGGCCTGCTCGGTGGTCGGCGGAACCAGTTTCACCAGGCGATTCATGAGGTTGTCAGCGACCTGGGTATGATGATGAGCCCGACCCTGGTCATCGCCGATGGCACGCGGGTGATGATGCGGAACGGGCCGACGGGCGGGCGGATGAGCGACGTGCGGGCCGGCGGAGAAATCGGGCGGCCGACGGTGGTGGCGTCCGTGGACCCGGTGGCGTGTGATGCATGGTGCTATCGGCATATGCTGGGACGCGATCCGGCGAGGTTGGCGTATCTGGCGTTGGCTGAACGGAAGATCGCGGAGCAGGTTGCGCGTGGTGTGAAGCGGCTGGGCGTGGCGGATTGGCAGGGGTATGAGCACGCGGGGCTGGTGGCGAAGGCGAACGTGTAAGCGGGCATTTATCCCCCACCCCTGGAAGGGATGGGGCACCCATGCTGATCCGAGCCCCAAGCGCCAGCGCGGGGTCTCTCGGTTTCTACCCGCTCGCTTGCGCTCGGGGCTCGGATCTTGACGCGCGGCTCTGATCGGGAATGGGCACTGGCGGACGAGCCGCCAGTAGCACCCGGCGTTCTGTAACAAGTGGTGCGAGAAGGGATTCTCGCACCAGCACGGGAAGGGATTCTCGCACCAGCACGAGAAGGGATTCTCGCACCAGCACGGGAAGGGATTCTCGCACCAGCACGGGAAGGGATTCTCGCACCAGCACGTGGTGCGCGGCTCTGATCGGGAATGGGCACTGGCGGACAAGCCGCCAGTAGCACCCGGCGTTCTGTAACAAGTGGTGCGAGAAGGGATTCTCGCACCAGCACGTTCTTGCTCAGATTGAGCGGCTTTCGTGTCGAGCGCTGACCGCTTGCTGACGCGCGCGGCTCTGATCGTGAGGCGGCACTGGCGGGCAAGCCGCCAGTAGCACCCGGCGTTCTGTAACAAGTGGTGCGAGAAGGGATTCTCGCACCAGCACGGGAAGGGATTCTCGCACCAGCACGGACGCGCGGCTCTGATCGGGAATGGGCACTGGCGGACGAGCCGCCAGTAGCACCCGGCGTTCTGGAACAAGTGGTGCGAGAAGGGATTCTCGCACCAGCACGGCACTGGCGGGCGAGCCGCCAGTGGCACCCGGCAGCGGCTTAGGTGTGAGGTGTGATGGCGGACGGACGATGCAATAAGAACTGTGGGGGGGCTGTTCGATTCGGTGATTCGCCGGGGAACTGGCTGCGGATCACGACGATTCGGATCATCGTGCAGGCGATTCTGTTCGCGATGTTCCTGTCGTTTGTGGTGCTGACGACGTTCGTGAATCTGGACCGGTTTCCGGCGCTGCGCTTGTGGGTGAGCAAGGTTCTGGAGATCGATCCGCTGATCGCCCTGGCGACGGCGATCACGACGCATACGCTGTATGCGGGGCTGAGGTGGTCGCTGGTCGTGCTGCTGCCGACGTTGTTTCTCGGTCGGGTGTTTTGCAACTGGGTGTGCCCTTATGGCACGCTGCACCAGTTCGTGGGCTGGGCGTTTCGGCGGCGGCGGCCTGAGCCAAGAGCCGTAGCGTCCGACCTCCGTGCCGGACGGATGATTGAGGCGAACCGTTATCACGGGTCGCAACGGGTCAAGTACCTCATTCTCACGGCCATGCTGTTCGCGGCGGCGCTGGGGACGCTCCAGATCGGGCTGCTGGATCCGATCTGCATGGTGTACCGTTCGTTTACCGGGGCGGTGTTGCCGGCGGCGGGGATGCCGCTGTCCGGCGTGCTGGGGGATGCGCGGTTGCACCAGGGCGGTTTCCTGATCGGCGTGCTGCTGTTCGGGCTGGTGGCGATGAACCTGATCAGGCCGCGGTTTTTCTGTCGTGTGCTGTGTCCGTTGGGGGCGATGCTGGGGATTCTGAGTCGTTGGTCATGGTGGCGGATCGAGCGCGATCCCGAGAAGTGTACGGACTGCGATCGGTGCCTGGTGAACTGCGAGGCGGCGGCTGACCCGCACGGCAGCCTTCGCAAGAGCGAGTGCTTTGTATGCCTGAACTGCATCGAGGATTGCCCGGAAGGGGCGTTGCGGTTTGCGTTCATGCCGGGCAGGGCGCGTGAGTTGAAGGGGACGGACGTGCCGCGACGGAAGTTGGTTTTCGCGGCGATTGCCGGCGTGTTGTTCTATCCGTTTGCACGATCGTCCGGCCGGACAACGCGGGACTTTTCGTCGAAGGCGATTCGGCCGCCGGGCTCGGTGGAGGAGTCGGCGTTTCTCGAACGGTGCATCAAGTGCGACCAGTGCGCTCGGGTTTGTCCGACAAACGTGGTGCAGCCGGCGTGGTTCGAGGCGGGGGTGGAGGGGCTCTGGACGCCGGTGATGAACTTCCGCATGGGCCATTGCCAGCTCAACTGCACGGCGTGCGGAGAGGTTTGTCCGACTGGCGCGATTCGGCGTGTGTCCGTCGAGGAGAAGCTGGGGCTGGGTGCGTTCACCGCGGCAGGGCCGATCAAGTTAGGCACCGCGCACTTCGATTTCGGGCGATGTCTGCCGTACAGCCAGGACCTGCCTTGCGTCGTGTGTGAGGAGGTGTGTCCGACAAGCCCGAAGGCGATCTACACCGAGCGGCAAGTGCGGACGTTGCGGGCGGGGCGGAAGATGGCGACGGGTTCGACGCCGACTACGGTGACGGTGTGCGAATGGCCGGAGGGCGGGCAGGCGACGGGCAAGCCGACGGTCCTGACTCGTGATCAGTTCAAGGGGGATGAGACGACGACGTATCACGTTTTCGTGCGGCATCCGGACGGGATGACGGAGACGCAGCTGATCGTCGGCAACGATGCGGACACGCTGACGGTGTCGGGGGTGTTTGTGCGGCCGCCCGAGCGGGGCGCGGCGGTGACTTTGAAGTCTGAGTATGCGGTGCCGAAGATCGATGCGGCGTTGTGCATCGGGTGCGGGTTGTGTGAGCGGGAGTGCCCGGTCGTTGGGGATCGTCGGGCTGTGTATGTGACGTGCGAAGGTGAAACGCGTTCGCGGGGTTGTGGGGAGCGCGACCGTAATCGGTCGTTGCTTCTCATGGGTCGGGGGTCGTGACGGGGGGGTGCTGTCGAGAGACGGTTGATCCGCCAAACGGCAAGCCGCGGGGGGCGGGTCAAACGGCACAACCGGTCATGTTATTCCCACGTGACGCCTATGTTGTGACTTCGATGTCTGAGCTGTCGTCGACGACCAGGTCGTTCTCGTCGAGTTCCTCGACATCGTCATCGTCCTCATCGAGGTCGAGGCCGTCGAGATCCAGGTCGCTGACATCATCGATGTCGAGTTCCTCCATGTCGTCGATGTCGATGTCGTTACTGTCGTCGGCGAAAGTCGCTTTGCGACTGAGTTCGGTGGGGCGTTCCGCCGGCATGGCGCCGGCTCCAGGTTTGCCGGGCGTTGGTGGAGATATCTCCGCGGGCTGTCCGTCGATCTGGATGATGAAGGTGACCGGCCCGACCCTGACAGAGTCTCCGGCGTTCAGCGTGGCCTGGAGGATTTTCTGATTGTTGACAAGCGTCCCGTTGCTGCTTTCCAAGTCCTGGAGAGTCAGCTTGGTTTCTTTGATGGAAATCCGGCAGTGCTGGCGCGAGACCTCGCCCACCGGAATCCGCAGATCGGCATCGGTCTTCCGACCGATAACCATCGTGTTTCCCTCTACGGGGAACTCCTTGCGGACGCCGCTTTTGCTGAAGGTCACGAGGACCACCTTCATGATGGCGTTCCCTTGTTGCACACAGAAGGACCGGGCTCCGGCGACGTGTTCCGCCATCGCTCCACTCTCACACGACAGCACTCAATCTAACCGGAATCCGCCCGCATATCAAGGACTGCCGCCGGACACCGCGGGCACTTGTCGGGCTGCCCGGATTGTGGCCGAGCGTTACATGCGGCACGACCGCGCCATTCGCCCTCAGGCCACACATTATAGGGTCGCATCGGGGCGATCGTCCCTTGATACGGGGCGGTGCCGAATCGGCGCGGCGGCATTTCGCCAGGCAGGTCTGAGCGCTTCCGCCATGCTCCCGCGAATGTGCCGGGCGTGCGTTTTGCGTGCCGCGCGAATTCGGTTTTCTGCGCGGTGTGGTCGTGATAGTCTATGGCGCTGTGGCGCCGGCGCCGATGGTTCGGGAGGGCCGTCCGAGGGGCGAGCGGCATCTTCTTAGTGCGAGGAGACGTGATGTTGATGACGAATGGCTGTTTTTGGAATTGGATGCGGAGTCTGGCGTGTTGTCTGGCTGCAATCTCTGCACGACCTGGACTGGCGCAGGACACGCAGCGTGCTGTTGATTCGGTCGAGGTGGCTCAGCGATACGCGACGTTCCTTGTTGCGGAGAATTTCGAGGAGGCCGTCAAGCTGCACAACGAGAAGATGAAGAGTGCATTGCCGGTGGACAATCTGAACAAGGTTTGGCGTTCGGCTGTGAGGCCGGCGGGCCAGTTTCTTTCGTTCGGGGCACCAACGGTTCAGCCTGCCGGTTCCAAGCAGCTCGTGATGATTCCCGCGCATTACGAATTGAAGGCGTTCGACTTCTCGGTGGTCGTGGAGAAGTCGGGCCTGATCGCCGGCTTCTACTTCAAACAGCAGGAGGTTGTTGTCGCGTACGAGACGCCGGCCTATGTTGAGCCGTCGCGGTTCAAGGAGGAAGTGGTTACGTTCGGGCTGAAGGGCTGGGAACTTCATGGGAGGCTGACTCTTCCCAAGGGCGACGCACGAGTGCCCGGCGTGGTGCTGGTTCACGGCTCGGGTCCGAATGACGAAGACGAGACGATCGGCCAATGCAAGCCGTTCAAGGATCTGGCCGGCGGTCTCTCCTCCCGCGGGGTTGCGGTGCTGCGTTATCCAAAGCGAACGCTCGCCCACAAGGAGATGTTCATCTTTCCCGAGAAGATCACCGTGCGAGATGAAGTGATCGTGGATGCCTTGGAGGCGGTGAGGTTCTTGCGGACCCGGCCGGAGATAGACGCATCGCGGATATACCTCCTGGGTCACAGTCTCGGCGGGACGCTCGCGCCGCAGATCGCCGGGGAAGACAAGGGCCTCGGCGGCATCGTTCTGATGGCCGCCACGCCCCGAGACCTGCTGGAGGTGGCTCTGGAGCAGATGACGTACATCGCGGCGCTGCCGGGTCCAGGCCAGCACGCGAACGAGAAGGAGCTCAAGAAAGTCCGCGATTCTATCGCGAAGCTGAAGTCGGGCGTCTCTCCCGCGGATGTGAAAGTGTTCGGCACCCCGGCGACTTATTGGAACGAAGTCAGCGATCACGGCCGCAAGTCGCTCAAGCAACTGCCGGAGCTGTCATGCCGGGTTCTGGTGATCGGAGGCGGGCGCGACTACCAGGTCACCCGGAAGGACTTCGACCTGTATCAAGAGGCCTTGAAGGACCACGAGGACGCGGTACTGAAGTGGTACGAGGAAATGAACCACCTGTTCATCCGGGGACAAGGTAAGGCAACACCGGCCGAATACGATCGGCCCGGACACGTGGACGAGCAGGTGATCGAAGATCTGGCTGGCTGGCTGAAGAAGTGAGCCTCCGAGCAGCCTGATGCCGTTGTACATGGAGATCTGATGCACTCTGGAGTGCGCGTTCTTGCCACCCAGAACGTGGATTCTTGGATGACTGATTCGTTCAGGTTCAGTTCACATCTACCGCGGTTCCAGACACGCGTTCGTCTGCAGAACGGCCTTCGCCTTGAATCGAAACAGGCGCGTCATCCGCTTGCCGGCTCGCGCGGTTCTCGGCTCATTCTATGAACGGGCAGTCGGGGCGGCTACCCAGTCAGCCCAGGGGTAGATGCTCATACTGTGAGCCTGGGAGGGGCTTGGCGGTTGCGGCCGTGTTGTTCGGCGGCGTGTCTGCCATGGTCGAGGCCAACTCAGCGATTTCCTTTTCGCGTTGAGAAAAGGCCTCGGCAACCATGGGATCGAATTGTGTGCCCGATCCTTCGAGAATGATTGCGACAGCCTTATCGTGGCTGATCGCTTCCTTGTATACTCGTTTCGTGGTCAATGCATCATAAACATCTGCAAGCGCGCAAATTCTCGCGGAAAGAGGGATCGTGTTGCCTTGCAGCCTGAGCGGGTAACCCGAACCGTCAAACCATTCGTGATGGTAACGAGCGATGTCGGCAGCCATCCTGAGGAACCCGACACCTGGAGAGCGCTCGATCAACGATTCAATCGTTCCCGCGCCGATCTCGGCGTGTGTGCGCATAATCGTCATCTGCTCCGCAGTCAACTTGCCCGGATGCAGCAGGATATGATCAGGAATGGCGACTTTGCCAATGTCGTGAAGGGGCACAGCACGGATCAGATTGTACATGAAGGCATCATCAATCTGATCGCGGTATTTGTCCAGTTTCCGGAGGTCTTCGGCGAGCATAGAACAATACCGTGTCACACGATCCAGGTGAAGGCCGGTATCGTTGTCCCGATGCTCGGCCAGCTTCGCCAACGCCAGCATGATCGAATCACTGGCCTGATCGCGGGCTTGACGCACAGAAAGGTCTTGAATCGTGGCGGCGGCGACCTTGCCTATCAGCTCGATGTACTCCAATTCGTTTCGCCCAAAGGGTTGTTTGCCGGCCCGCTCCGTCACGTTGAGGACGCCGAGGACTTGGCTCGAAGTGCTCAGAGGCGTGGAGATCAGGGGGACGCTCGCGAAGAAATGTGAATCATACACCTTGGAGTCCGCGTGGGCCTCATCGTTTGAGTTGACCACGGTGGGCCTACCTGATGCGAACACGCGTCCTGCGATCGGCTGTCCGACCGGCACGGTGATCGCCCCCGCCAATTCCTTGTCAAGCCCAGTTGACTTGCTGATGGTGAGGCGTTGCCGGTGCTCATCCGGCATCATGATGGAGACCCGGCGGCTGTGGACCAGTTCGGCTACGGTGCTGACGGTGTGTTCGAGGATCTCGTCCGTATTGCGACTCGCGCCGATGGCGCGACAGAACTTGACAAGGCAAGTAAGGGCTCTTACGTGTTCGCCGCGTGCGGTATAGCTGCGAAGCAGATCCTTCCGGTCGTGATACTGCCGGGCCATGGACCGGACACGGAGGATCAACTCGCTTGTCCTGATCGGCTTTGTCAAGTATTCATCGGCGCCCGCCTCGAGACCAGCCAGGACGTCATCGCCTTTGGAGAGCGCGCTTACGATAATGATTGGAATGTTGCAGGTATCCGGATTGGCCTTGAGCTTTCGCGTGCACTCAAGGCCGTCCATATTGGGCATCATCACATCCATTACAATGACGCTCGGAGGGTCATCGTCGACACTTGCAATGGCAGTGAGTCCGTCGACCGCTTCTCGTACTAGATAGCCTGCTCGTTTCAAACAGCCCCTGCACACCGTTCTGTTGGTTGGCTCATCATCGACTACGAGCACGCTTGTTTGGATGTCGCCGATTGCGCCGGATTGCCCGTCCGGGTCGTCGCGCTTGCCAGCGGGTGCTCGTGAATCGCCATTCGATTGAATACCATGGTCAGAGTAGACCATGTTTCGTCCCGCTCTCTTGGCGACATAGAGCGCGTCGTCCGCCTTTTTGAGTACGTCCTCCCATGAGCCCGTTCTACTCGTGGCGACACCGAGGCTGATGGTGACCCGCCCGGTGACGTCGCTTTTGACGTGGGGAATGCCGAGCGCCCACACTGCCTTTCGGACGCGTTCCGCCAGTTTGACGGCAGCCTCGTTGCCGGTGTCGGGCGCCAAGACAACGAACTCCTCGCCCCCGTATCGTCCGACGACGTCAACCTGTCTGCAGGCCGAGCCGATGGAATCGGCTATTCGTCGCAGGCACTGATCGCCGGCTTGATGCCCTTGCGAATCATTGAAAGATTTGAAGTTATCCACATCAATCATGATAATACTATATAGACTTGCGTGCCGTCGGAAGCGTTCATGTTCCTTGAGCACTGCCTCTTCCCACGTCCTTCGATTGCAAAGTTGCGTGAGGGGATCGACACGGCTTAATGTCGCCAGTTGATGGTTGGTGCCGGCCAGTTCGTTGGTCAACTCCTCCATCCGATCGTTCTTCTGGCGGAGTTCCTCTTCGGCCCGACGTAATCGAACGTGGACAGAGACTCGCGCCAGGACTTCTCCCGTTTTGAAGGGCTTGGTTATGTAGTCACACCCGCCAGCCGAAAACGCCTTGAGAATCCGATCGGTTTCCGAGACACCTGTTACGAATACCACGGGGATTGCCGCCGTATCCTTTTGTGCCTTCAGGAGTGTGCAGACTTCCAGGCCGTCCCGTCCAGGCATCATCACATCGAGCAGGATCAAGTCGGGAAGCTGTTGTGTCGCGATCTCCACGGCCTTGAACCCGTCATCGGCGGTGAGCACGGCGTACCCGGCCTTTTCCAACGATTTGCGGAGCACAAGAACGTTGGTCGGGGTGTCATCTACAACGAGGATTCTAGGCGGAGTTTCCATGATCAGGTGTTATCCGTGCCTTAAGGTCGCCGCGAACTCCTGCAGCCGGTCGAGGTGGCGTTGCAGCTCCTCCAACATTGAATCCGCTCCATGGAACTTGCCTTGCTCTCCCAAGTTTTCGAGTTGCTGCGCTACATATCGGGTGGGCTCGGCACAAAGACTGGAGGCCGCTCCTTTCAATCCATGAGCAACCAACTGTAATTGCTGGGCATTAGTTTGGGATATGGCGGACTGGAGATCATCCAAGGTTCTTGGGATACTCTCGAGAAAGGCGACGAGCGCTTCGTCAAACAGCTCGCGGTCGTCCCCCAGCTGCGCCAACGCGGTCGCCAGGTTTACCGGTTGTGCTTCGTGGGGATTGGCTGAGTTCTTCTGCCGGGACGTCATCTCGCGCGAGACCGTTTCCTCGCGAGAAGCCTCGACAGACTTCCATTGCTGCACCATTTGTTCAAGCTCCTCGGCGCGAATGGGCTTCGTAATGTAGTCGTTCATGCCCGCTTTCAGGCAGCGTTCGCGGTCTCCCTTCAATGCGTGAGCTGTCATCGCGATGACCGGCAGGTGTTGCCATCGAGCGTTCGCGCGAATACGTCTTATCGCCTCAAAGCCGTCCATCTTCGGCATTTGGATATCCATAAACACCATGTCAAACGACTTGTGTTCCAGGACGTCCAGCGCCTCCTGGCCGTCTTCGGCGGTAGTCACGTCACAATTCGCGTTGTGGAGAATCTTCGTGGCCACATGGCGATTCACCGGATTGTCTTCGACGAGTAGGATGCGCGGTCCCAAGCGGTGCCGCTCCAGCATGGGTGACGCGGGCTCAATACACTTAGCCTTGCAGGGGGAACGATCACCGCCGAAGATGCCGACCAGAGTATCCAAGAGCAGCGATTGTTTGATCGGTTTATCCAGGTACATGCTGCGTGACGAGACTTCTTGGTCCAGCCAATTGCCTTTGGTGCCTATCGAACTGAGGAACACCACCTTGGGATCGCCGCAGCCGGCATGGGAGTGGATGGTGCGTTCGACCTCGAATCCATCCATCTCCGGCATCTGCACATCCAGGATTACAAGATCGAGCGGATGGCCTTCAGCGGTTGCGGTCTGCAACATCTTGATCGCCGTCGCTCCGTCGGGAGCGGAGTGTGTCACGCAACCCCAGGCCCCGAGCATTTCCTCCAGGATCCGACGGTTCGTCGCATTGTCGTCCACGATCAGGATACGTTTGGCACCGAGGATTGCACGCATGTCGGTGACGGTCGCATCGGCGCCGTCGGGTAAGGACTCAGCTTCCTCTGCGACCTCGCAGTTCACACGGAAGCTGAAGACACTTCCCTTGCCGACCTGGCTTTCCATCCAGATTTCGCCTCCCATCAATTCCACTATCTGCTGCGAAATCGTAAGCCCGAGACCAGTGCCGCCATACTTGCGCGTCGTGGCGCCGTCCGCCTGTGTGAAGCTTTCAAAAATCTTGTCCTGCCGCTCCGGGGCAATACCGATGCCAGTGTCACGAATCGTAAAGAGCACCGTGATACAATTGTTTTCTTGGCTCTCGGTCTCCACCGACACCACGATTTCGCCACGCTCGGTGAATTTGACGGCGTTACCTGCAAGATTGACCAGGACCTGACGCAGGCGCCACGGATCGCCGTAAAGACGGGTCGGGGTGTTGGAGCTGACGTGACAGATCAGCTCCAGTCCCTTCTCGGCGGCGCGGCGTCCGAGCAAGTCAATGACGCCTTCGACCATTGCAACGAGATCGAACTCAATCGATTCCATCTCCATCTTGCCGGCTTCAATCTTGGAGAAGTCGAGGATGTCGTTGAGCAGCGTCAACAACGAGTTGGAGCAGGTCATGACGGTGTTCAAGTAATCTCGCTGCTCGTCTGTCAGATCGGTTCCCAATACGAGTTCCGACATGCCGATGATGCCGTTCATGGGGGTGCGAATCTCGTGGCTCATGTTGGCCAGGAATTCGCTTTTGGCGATGTTGGCCGCTTCGGCTCGTCGAGCGTTGTGCTCCGCCTCGTCGCGCGACTGCGTGGCATCCTCCATCATGCTGAGTAGGACTTCGGAGTTGCTCTTCAGATTCCTGTTCACCTGGCTCAATTCGGACTTGTTTACGCCCACCGATCCCATCAAGTTGGCGAGTTCGGTCAGGTATTTCAGGATGTGCTTCAGGGTCGGCTGATCGAGAACAGGCACTTCCGCCAGAGCCTTCAAGTATTCCTCTTCCGGAAAACCATAACGCGCAGCCTGTCTCGCGAAGAAGTCCTGATCCGGTGTATCGAGCAGGAACTGTCCGACGAATAGATTCGCGACGTGTACCCCATCAACGAGGATCGGAGAGGCCGCATCGGTCAGCCCGTTCTTGCACTGGTAGAAGGAGAAATGCTCTCCTTCGCGCAACTGATTGGCAATAATTGTGTCACTTTCGACACATTTCTGGCATGTTTCGGGATGCTGCCGATGGAAGTGTGTGCAAATACGTTGCCACCGTGCCCCGACGAGCACCTCGCCCTTCAGGTCGACGATTGCCGATGCGATTTTGGCCGATTCACAGTAGCTTTCGAGCAGCGGCTGAAGCGCCTTCATGTCCTCAAGCACATCTGCCATATCGACAGGCTCAGCACTCTGCTGGGCGCGCTGTGCTCCAGACATTCGTTGGCCTCGCTCCGCCGTTTCCTCAGTATCCCGGAAGGTCTCTTTTCGCCCCGATTCCTTGAGCAGGTCATTGATCTGGCCCTTCAGAGCCATGATTCTTTTCTCGCGTCCCATCATGGCCTTATTGTGGCGCTCAAGCTCGTCCATGCTGGCCTTCAGTCGTGCCTCGGCCTGCACACGCTCAACCACCTCTTGTTGAAGCTCGCGGCGCCGAGCCTCGAGTTCCTCCGTTCGGTCCGCCACTTTCCGCTCGATTGAAGCGTAGGATTCCTGAAGATGATCGGCCATGTGGTTGAACGCCCGTGCCAGCACGCCGATTTCGCCCACAGCTTGCTCTGATGCGCGTTTCGCGAGATCGCCGCCGGCGATCGCCGTCGTCGTCTGAACGAGGCCTTCAACGGGACGGAGAAGTTGACGGATCAGCAGAATGGTGATACCGACTCCAATCACGATAATGATTGCCGAGATGAGGGCGCTGGACGCAATACGTGAAGCGAGTTCGTCCTGGATCTGCTTGAGGCTGTAGTGCACGTGCACAAAACCCAGGGCCGCCGGCGTGTCCGCCCCATCGCGTTCCTCGTTGAGGACGTCAAGGTCAAGCTTGTCAGGATCCGGCCAGATGGGGACGGCCACATCGATTCGCGTGGCTCCCCGCTCGACATACGTTGTGCGTGGGGTGAGCGAGCCATCCCTCAGGTCCTTGACAGCCTTGGCCAGGATTGAAGCCGGCTGGTTCTCCGGCATGCTCGTTCCTTCGCGCGAGAACGTTGCCAGGACCGATCCCACTGAATCAATGATTTGCCCCAACTCCACGGCCTCGTCGGCATTCATGCCCTGCACGACGTGTTGAAGCCCCTCTTGGTCATTCAGAAGGACCGCGTGCTCAGCCAGGCCACTGACGGCCCGGGCGTAGAGCGCCACGTGTTCGCTGGTTCTGCGGACAGAATCGGTGTGATTGCGCCAGATCAAGGCGACACTGAGCGCGCCGACGGTGCAGAGGGTCAGCAGAACGCACAAGATGATTGCTCTGCCTCTTAATCCCAGGCGCTTCATTACTATCCGCCTCTCGGGGGCGTGCTCGGGGCGCGCCCCACCAGTGGTCGAGAAGGTGACGGGCTTTCGACGGTCAACGCGGCATCACCACGGCTCACGCCCTCACCATGTGCTTGAATCGGTCAGGCAGAGCAGTCGCGTTGGCTGTCCTTCGCGGGGAAAAACAGAGGAGGGCCGAGAAACTCACCCAACAGGTGGCTGGGGAAGTTAGGCTGGCATGATCGCGCCAGTTATGTCGGAATCTCTGGGCAATAAGGGGCTAGACATCATGTCGATTGGGCCGATAATGGCGAATGGGATCAGATAGCCGAGGTTGCATCGCGGTCACGCGTGTCGCCCGTCTTGGAGTTCTCCGCACCGCCGAGGCAGCAACTTTGATTACGTCGCTTCTGTGCAGGATGGTGGCCAGATCGATCTGCGCTGCGCTCTGCGCTGTTGCGTTCTGTTCGTCGACAGGGATGGCGACCTCGGCGCAAGTCGCGGCCAACGACCAGGCCTGCGTCGCAATCCTGGTCGGCCCCTACAGCAGTTATCGTGAGGCCGCGTGCGTCCTGCAGGAGACCCTGGAGCAGAAGGGTCTCAGATGCGTCCTTATTGAGTTGCCCAAGGCCGCGGACGAGCCTGCCCACGCGGAGGCTCTGAAACGGCTTGTGGAAGCACGGCCCACCGTCATCGCGACCTCCGGCGCGAACATTACAGTTCTCGCGCTTGAGACGGTCCAGAAGACTCCTGTTGTCTTCTTCATGGTCCACAATGCGCTCGATGCCTCCTTCATGGCTAAGGATAATCCCGACCGAGTCCGCGTGGCGGGTGTCGCGGCAGATGTTTCCCCGGAAGACTGGATTGACTGGATTATCCGGCTCGTTCCTCATTCCAAGCGCATCGGAGTGCTGGGCAGCGTCCGGACCAAGCGGACCGTCGAGGCGATTGGACGCGCTGCCGGAAAGCGCAACGTCATGCTCTCTATTGTCGATGTCGGAAAGGACGACTTTCTACAGGCACTTGACACGCTCAACCGCGAACACCCCAACGGCGTCCTAATGACGCTGGATGCGAAGGTTTACAACTCGGCCACGGTCGAGCGCCTGCTGGTTTGGGGCATTCGCGAGAAGCAGCCCGTATGGGCGTTTTCAGCCAGCATCGTCAGGGCCGGTGCATTCGCCGGTCTTTATCCACAGACCGAAGCCGTCGGGCGGCAGGCTGCGGAATTGGTTCAGAAGGTGATTGACGGGACGGCCCCGAACAAGCTTGGCGTTCAATACCCCCGTCAGGTCACAAGCGCTGTGAATGCGCGCACCGCGGAGATGATCGGCGTGCCGCTCAGCAATAAAGCGGTTGATGAGAAGACTGTTCGTTTCGGAGCGAAACCATGAGTCTACCGCCGAATACCCAAAGAGCGGGTGTTGCTTGCGGGCCACCGTTGCCGGTCGCCGTTTCATGGATTACACCAGCACGCACAAGCGAATGCCGCCATGCGCGTCTTTCGCGTCTTGTGATGGGCCTCGCACTCCTGCTGACCTTTGCCGGACGCGCGCCGGCGCAGGAGATAGGAGAAGAGGAGCCGGTGGATAAGGCCGTCGTCTCCTTGGATGCGCACGCGCTGGTTGACGAGGACGTTGAGCTGTTTGAGCTTGAAGTGCCCGTGGTTGTGACTGCTGCGCGGCGTGAGCAGAAGATCACGATGGTGCCTCATGCCGTGAGCGTCATCACCGCTGAAGACATCCGCTTGTCCGGCGCTCGGTCGATTCCCGATGCGCTGCGGCTCGTGCCGGGTGTGGATGTGTCGGACCTCGGCTCGGGCGCGGCCGCCGTCTCTGTTCGGGGTCTTCACGGCCTGGTGAGCCGAACAGTTCTAGTGCTAGTGGACGGTCGACAGGTCTTCGATTCGCTGTTCGGCGGGACGTTGTGGGGCAGTTGGCCGTTTCAACTGGAGGACATCGAGCGGATCGAGGTCATTCGAGGGCCCGGCGGTGTGACGTGGGGCGCAAACGCGGTGGATGGCGTGATCAATATCATCACGAAAGATCCGGCGGACCAGCTTGGCCTCAAGTTCACAGCGGGTGGCGGATCGCGGGGCTATTACAAGACACACACGGGCTACGCATTCAAGGACGGCGACCTCAGGATGCGGGTGTCAGGCGAGTACGAGGCCAGCGATGGATTCAAGGGGGGCGGTTCGATCCTGCGCAGTCTGGATGACGAGTACAAGGGCGGGCGCATGAGCCTGCACGCCATCTATGACTGGAGCCCGAAAGACAGCCTGACTGTTTCGGCGGGGAGCGGACTCGTCGATGGGGCGTATGCGCCGACGCCGTTGGCCGGGATGGACGTGAGGCACAATTCCGGCTCGCAGGCGTCCTACCTTTTCGGAAAATGGTCGCACGAAGTCACGGACGATAATCGCTGGGAGCTGACCGGATATGTCAACGATTTCCAGCTCTCGGCGGGTCTCCGCGCCATCGACTACAGATACCAGCAACTCGCTCTTCAATTCGGTCACACGTTCGCGCCCACCGATCAACACACGGTAAGCTGGGGTATCGACAGTCGCGTCGATCTGCTCGACGCGTCCAATTCCGATCCGTTTTTGCTGACGGAGGACTTCGTCAGCACAGCCATCCTCGGGTTGTACGTTCAGGACCAGTGGCGGTTTGCACCCAAGTGGACGCTTGATCTCGGCGCCCGTATCGACTACGAGTTCTACGGCGGCTTCCAACCGAGCGCGCGGGCCGCGCTTTCGTATGCACTCACCAACAGTTCGGCTATCTACGGCGCGGTGTCGCGCGCTTTCCAGATGCCCCCGGCAGCCATGCGATATCTCGACATTCCGCTCTTGAACGGGCTTGCGCGGGTGCAGGGGGACAGGGAGATGCAAGCGCTGACGCTGCTGGCTTACGAATTCGGCTATCGAGGCAGGTTCTTTGATCGCCTCGACACGACGTTCAACTGGTTTTGGCACGAATACGAGCACTTTACGCCGCTGGTGCCGGGGTTGGGCCCGCCGGGTTTGCTGACGTATACGGTTAGCGATCGCGCCAGCGTTTCGATGTATGGTGTGGAGCTTGACGCCCGATACAAGGTCAACAAGGAGTTCACGCTGCTGGGCAACTACACCGTTCAGTGGCTGGACTGGCAATCGTCCGAGGCCTTTCATGAGACAGATGTGATGGTGCCCCCGAAGCACAAGGCGATGGTGGGGGCCCGTTACAGCGCCACTGATGATCTCCATTTGTCGAGCCATCTCTACTACGTTGATTCTACGAAGGCGCCGAATCCGTCGTTTCCTTTCATGCCAAGCCGAATCGATCCCTATATGCGTTTGGATTTGCGCGCCGAATACGAGTTGTGGGACGACCAAGCCTCGATCGCCGTTGGGGTTCGCAATCTGCTCGATGGCGGCCATTTTGAAGGCGGTACTCTCTTTCTCAATAATGCAGAGGTGCCGCGGATGGTTTTCGCGGAATTCCGCTTGGCGCTCTAATGATCTCGTCTTGTGCCGGTCGCGACCCAGCAGCAGGGTGCTCGCGGTGACTTCTGTCGAGCAGTGTCCCATGCGGGCTGAATGCTGGTCGGCGCGCCGTTGGCGCAGCACAGGCCTTCTCCGATATTGCGGCCGATATTCAGCTTCGTTGGCCAGCCTGTGGGCTTCAATCGACGATCTCCGCGTCGCAGCCGCAGGCGCCTTTGCATCGACCTGCGGCGAAGGCTGAGGCCGCGTTGTCGACGGGCGGCTCCAGTCTCGGGGCACTGCCCGTGGTCCACCGGATCATCGGGGTGATTGAAGCACACCCGCTGCGAGTGCATCTCGATTGACACAGTCGCGACATTCCCTTCAACGCGGGGGTTTGCTATAATGCGAATCGGCGGGCGAGGTGTGTTGTCGCCGGTCTCTCGGACCGACGGAAGACTTCCTGCGAGCACGGCACACCTTTCACAAACGACACTTGGAGCCTCCGGATGCAACGTACGCTGCGACTCTCAGGCACGGCGGTGGTTTTCTTCTTGGCCGCCCTTGCGCTCCCCGCCATCGGCGCGGACGGCCGCGCGGCCGGCGGGGTACATTCGAACAACGATGCACTGTTCTCCGCCGAAGCGTATCTCGCGCACATCGCCTACCTTGCGAGCGACGAACTCGAAGGGCGTGGTACCGGGCAGGTCGGAATCGACAAGGCCGCCGACTACATCGCCTCCGGTTTCGAGCGGTGTGGCGTCGAGCCGGCGGGCGACGGCGGGAGTTACTTCCAGGAGTTTTCGCTCAAGCTCCAGAGCCGCATCGGCGACGACACGCGACTTGCGATCGGCATCAAGGGCAGGAATAACCGACGGAGGCTGCGCCTCGGCAGGGACTTCACGCCCTTCCCGTTTTCGGGCGCCGGCGAGTTTGGCGGGGAAGTCGTCTTCGCCGGATACGGCATCGTGAATGATGACTTGGAGTACGACGACTACGATGGCCTGGACGTGCAGGACAGAGTCGTGCTGCTGCTCCGCGGCGTGCCGGAATTCGAAGACTTCGGCTGGCGGGATGCCGTTTTTCAGGCCAAGGCGGCCAATGCCGTGGGAGCGGGCGCTGCGGCTGCCCTCGTTGTAAACCCCATTGGCGAGGAGGAGGGCGACACACTCTTCGATTTCGATTCTGGCGGCCAGGGCGGATTCGAAAGACCCGACTACGGCATTCCCATGATGCACGTGACGCGGCGTGCCGCGAACAGAATGCTCAAGGCCGCCGGCTTGTCCGACGTCGCCGCGATTCAGAAGAGAATCGAGGATTCACGCGGGCCGGCATCCGCGCCGCTCGAAGGCGTTTCCGTCCGAGGCAGCGTGAACATCGAGCCTGTCGATACGCCTGCGCGTAATGTTGTCGGGCTGATCCCCGGCACTGGCGATAACGCGGACGAGATCATTGTCCTCGGCGCGCACTACGACCACATGGGCATCCGCCACAAGGGCTCACCCGGCTTTGACCCTTCGCAGCACATCAGCAACGGTGCGGACGATAACGCATCCGGAACGGCCATGGTTCTGGCCATGGCTGAGGCGTACACCCAGGGCGCACGACCGAATCGCTCGATCCTACTGATCGCGTTCACGGCGGAAGAACTCGGTCTCTTCGGCTCCAGGCACTTTGTGCGGCATCCGACGGTCGATCTGGAAAAGTGTGTCGCCATGCTGAACTTCGACATGGTCGGACGGTTGAGGAACGACCGGCTCGACGTGTACGGTCTCGGAAGTTCGCCCGGCTTTGAGGGCTTGGTCGATCGTCTTGCCGAACCCTACGGTCTGGAGATCAGCGGGGGCACGACCTTCTTCGGCGGCTCCGACCACGCCTCGTTCTACAGAGCCGGGATACCTGTCCTGTTCTTCTTCACCGGCATCCACGAGCAGTATCACAAGGCGGAGGACGACACGGAGTTGATCAACGCCGACGGTGCGATGCGGATCGCGAAGCTGGCCGCCGACTGCATCGACGAGATTGACACGGACGACGAACGGCCGTCCTTCAAAGAGGTGGAACGCAAGGGCCGCGGGGGACGCCGGCAGAGACGGCGACCGGCTGTTGTCGACTCGGAGCCAGACGCACGGCCTGATCGCGTTGTCCTCGGTGTTTTCGTCGGCTCGGAGGAGGGCGCCGGAGTGCTCGTCGCCCGTGTTTCCGATGATTCGCCTGCATCCCGAGCCGGCATCAAAAGTCGAGATCGCATCGTCGGGGTTGGAGACAAGCCGATCGAATCCACGCGTGACCTTGTCGCGGCACTGGGTCGATTCAAGCGAGGTGACGGGGCGACTGTTACCGTCAAGCGTGGGGAGGAAGAGTTGGAGCTGGACGTGGTGTTTGGCAAGCCCGGCAAAGAGGCCGCTGGGCAGGCGGATGAACGAAGAGCGGTTGAGGAACCGGTTGTTGAGCGGGGGGGCCTTGAGCGGCAGACGGAATATAAGGAGGCTGTTACTCGGCAAGTCGTGGAAACGCTGAGTCTGTTCCTACCGCATTTGGATGATGCTGCCGAAGTTTCGGTCGAGATCAAAGGCGGCTTGTTCAAAGCTGTCAAACTCGTGATGCCCGCGCGCCTTTGGCGAGAATCGATGGACGACATGCGCCGCGGGGAGTTACCCTTGGCACTTGAAACCGCGATGCAGCTCTCATCCGGCGATGACGGCAGGCCCGATGCGATTGTGATTAGCGCCGAGTCCCATGTGCAAGAGGGAATCGCCAAGATTGGCCTGAAGTTTGAAATCACTGTCCCCATCGAGTCCAAGTCCGTTGAGAGGAAGGACAAGACCAAGGACAAGACCAAGGAGCCGCCCGCGCCGAAGCCCGAACCCAGGCAGAAGAAGGCCGCGTAAGGCTCGCTGACAGAGCCATGTAGGTCGGGTCAACAGACCCGACACATGGACCGGCGATGAAGGAGTGTCGGGTCTGCGGACCCGACCTGCGAAACTACAATGAGCCTGTGGCGGCAGTCTCTTTGGAAAAAGCCGATGCCTGATCTGAACGAATCATGCTCCCGCCCCAGCCCGAGGATGGAGAGGCGCGGGCGCTTCGCCGCAGGCTCGCTCCACCGACGGATCGCGTTTACGCTTCTCGAACTACTGGTGGTTATTGGGATTATTGCGGTGTTGCTGGGCGTTCTCGTTCCCGCGTTGTCAGGTGCGCGGAAATCCGCCAGGGGCGTCGATTGCCAATCTCGTCTTCGGCTCCAGGGCCAGGCGATGATGACGTACGAAGAAGCGTACGATGCGATTCCGCTGGCTGAATCGGACTCGATGCACTTCGCGGCGGCACTTCTGCCCGGTCTTGGTTACTGGAACATCAACATCGTCGGTTCGCTCTACAACAACATGGCCGAAGACGCCTTTATGAAGATCATCGGAGATGAAGAGGCCTTTCAATGTCCAGACTATCCGAAAATCGAGCAGCGACTCGACTTTGTGGTTAACGGGTTTGAGAGGCCGTACACAAATCCCGATGACGGCGGACCTCCGGGCGATTCGCCCACTCCACAAGGCCTTGACGATCGCACGGTTTTTGCCAGCCTGACGCGACTCTCGCAGTCGCCCAGCGGCGTCATCTATGTGACGGAGGCCCATGAGGCGTTGCCCACGGATTCTTTCCAGATGCACGATCTGTTCCGCGCTTCGCAGTTGCCGTTCGGCACGTATCCGCGAATCCCCAGCGAGCGCCGCCATCCTGGTGGAGTCAACGCGCTGTACTTCGATACACACGTTGATGTGATGAAGCCCGAGGTCGTGGACGTGGGGTCGCCCAATCCGGTCGGACTGCGACTACGCTACTTCACGACGGTGCCTTGAACCTCGCCATGCTCCGGCCTGTTCGTTCGGTCGAGTGTGCCGATTGCGTGCTCGGAGAATCCCCACCAGCGCCGAAGGCAGAGGGGCTGGGTGCTACAACACGCTCGGCGATCTCGTGAAGGCCAAGAAGCTCCATCGCCAGGAGATCAAAGGCCAGCGGTGGAGCTTGTACACAATCGCGTAAGCTGGATACAGCACGCCATCGAGATCGTCGGACCATCCCAGCACGTGCGGAAGACTCGGTGGGCTACGGAGCGGACAGGGCGTCGACAAACAGCGGAATATCCACCACGTCCACATCTCCCTGAGCATCCATGTCGGCCCTGCAGGCAGTCGGGCTCGGTGCGGTTGGATTGAGAAACTCCTCGACGAACGGCCCGATGTCACGGCCATCGACGTATCCATCGTCGTTGACATCGCCACTTCCAACAACCACGTCGAACATCCCGCAACCGCAGTCGTTGTTGAAGATGCACTCCACCCACTCGGGATGATCGATGAAGGGATTGCGGTTGCCTTGATAATTCGAGACGACATCGTTCCGATTGCGTTCCCAGTCATCGACCGGGTCTTCAAGGTGCCACTGGAGGAGGACGGACAACATGCCCATGTAGGCAACGTGTTCGTTGTTGCCCGTGTTGGATGCATCGATCAGGGCTTCGTTGTCGGTGAGAATCAGATTCGGCTCCCAGGCGCCGGTGATGCCATGGTTGCCGCCTTCGTAGCGGACGTCAAGGTAGAATTGACCTCGGGCAATATCTCCCCGGCGGCCGATCCACGTTTCCCAGGTTCCTTGCGTGTATGAGCCGGATGTCCAATTCGAGTTGCCTGGATAGGAACCCGAGCCTCCGCCTTGTCCGTTGTTGAGATCCGTGGGCTTCTCCGTGCAGGCGGCGCTGCAGGATCTGAATGGCTTGTTGCTTCTGCTGCCGTTGTAGCCGCTGTCGCACAGGAAAAGCTGATAGCAATCCGTGTACGGATAGTTTCCGGAAGAATCATCGGGAAACCCGTAGGACTTGGGCCATGAATGCTCGCGGTCGTACGGGCCGACACCGCCGCCGATCTTGGTAAAGCTCCGATTGCGGTAGACGTCAATGATACTGCCCGAGTCGCTTGGGTCCTGCTGGGCCGCTTCCAGGATGTTCCACGTGTCCGTGGAAGAAGATGTGTACGGGAACCGCGTATGATCGTCGATGACCTCATGGAGCGTCGCTCTGAGTGCCGCGCCGCTTGTCGTGTCGACCGAATCGTAATAGCCAGGAGGAGGCGCCCCTTCTCCCGATTCCGGCCACAGGCCCCACGTCAGCACCGCGACCATTGCGCACCAGAGGATGCGCGTCTTGATTGAAACAGCTTCTTCGACCTCATATGACATAATCAGGAATCCCGCATCAGCTCGCCTGGAATGGCGGCTCGGCTTGTTCGTTCGGGCGAATCGTCGTTGCTCCGAACGGCAGTCTTGGTTCTTATCCCCTCTCCAGAGACGGGTCGTTTCCTGTCTCCGTGAAACGCCATCATATCATAATAGGTTCCCATCCCCAAACTTGCCGTGGTACAGGGACGCCATTGGCGAGGATCGTCCGTTTTCTCACTCCCCGATCGATATTGGACTGAAATGGGTTTCGGTTGCCGGGGGCCGCTGGCGCCCGGCGTATGGTGTTCCAAGTGCTTCGTCGCAAGTGAAGGGAATGGCGACAAACATCAGAGCCTCTGGTGGTTCGTCCGCCAAACGGCCAAGCCGGCGGGCGCGTTGAGCTACGCACTCTGTCCTGTTAATCCCGCGAAGCGCATCACTCGTGCCGTAGGGCTTCGATTGGGTCCATGTCGGCGGCGCGTTTGGCTGGATAGAGGCCGAAGATCAGGCCGATGGTCATGCTGATGCCTACCGAGAGCACCACGCTGTGCGGCGTCACGACCGTCGGCATCCCGGCGAAGTAGGTGACGAGCCAGGGAATGAACAGGCCGATCGTGATCCCGATCATGCCGCCTATGGTAGAGAGCACCATGGTCTCGATCAGGAACTGCACGATGATCTGCTTTCGCTTGGCTCCAATCGCCCTGCGGATGCCAATTTCGCGGGTTCGCTCTGTGACCGAGGCCAGCATGATGTTCATGATGCCGATGCCGCCGACGAGCAGGCTGATGCCGGCGATCGAGCCCAGCACGATGTTGAACGTTCGCTTGGTGGCCTGCGCCTCCCGCAGCAGGGCGAGCGGGACGCTGATGCGGTAGTCTTTTTTCTCGTGGAACCGAGCCAACATGGCTTCGAGTCCGGCGGCGACCGCCTCGACGTGCTCCGTCGAGGCGACTTGCACGATCATCTGGTGGAGCTGGACCGACTCCCGCATGAAGGTCCCCGATGCCAGTAATGTAAAGACATCGCCGTATCGCTCCCTTGCCACCTCGATCGGGATGTAGGCATCGATTTGCTGATCGGGCGTCTGGACCGAACTGCCCTGACCGCCCTCACTCTCGACGATGCCTACGACGTCGTAGTATTGCCCGCCGATTCGCAGGCTTTGACCGATCGACCGCTCGGTGGCAAGTAATCGGCGGGCACCGTATTCGGTGAGGACGACGACGCCGGACCGTTCCTGGGAGTCGATCATTGTGAGCCCGCGCCCCGCGATCATCGGGCGCTGTACCAGATCAAACCACTTGGGCGTCGTGCCGACGACCCGAAGGTCGAGCGTGCGGGAGCGGAGACGACCTTCCTGTCGGATCACCTTGACGGGAACGGTGTGTCGGATGGCCGAGAAGGTCTCCTTTGCACGCTGCTGGTCCGCGTAGAGCAGCCCGTACACCTGCATTTGCCACGGGGTGCCGCGCCGCCCGCCGGATTCGTCCGCAGCGGGCTTGATTGAGGTGATGATGATGTTGGTGCTTCCGAGCTTGCGGATTCGTTCGAGCGCATCCTTGCTCGCGCCTTCGCCAACGGCCAACATCGCCACGACACTGGCCACGCCGAAGACCACGCCCAGCATCGTCAGGAGCGACCTCAGTTTGTGCAGCATCAGCGTTTTGACGCCGAGGCGGATGTTTCGCATTGTCCTGAACTGATTCATGCAGCCGCCCCGTCGATGCGGTCGATCAGGCCATCGCGGAGATGGAGCTGGTGGCTCGCGTATGAGGCGAGTTCCGGCTCATGTGTGACCATGATGATCGTCTTGCCCTGCGCGTTGAGTTCGGCGAGCAGGCGCATGATTTGCCCGCTGGTGACAGAGTCGAGATTGCCGGTCGGCTCGTCGGCCAGGAGGACGGCGGGGTCGTTGGCCAGTGCTCGGGCCACGGCGACGCGTTGCTGCTGACCGCCGGACAACTCCGTCGGGCGGTGATCGAGCCGATCACCCAGGCCCAGGCGGTCGGCAAGTTCGGCCGCCCGCTGCGCACTCTCGGCGACTTCCCATCCGAGGTAGTACAGGGGCAGTTCGATGTTCTCCCGGACGGTCAACTGTGGGATGAGGTTGAAGCTCTGGAAGATGAAGCCCAGACGGCGCAGGCGGGATTCACTGAGCGCGTTATCATCGAGGGCGGCGACGTTCCGGCCTTCGAGCAGGTAGCGTCCGGACGTCGGGCGGTCCAGACAACCGAGTACGTTGAGCATGGTACTCTTGCCGGAGCCGCTGGCTCCCATGATCGCCCAGAATTCCCCGCTTCGGAACGAGATGCTGACGCCCGCCAGGGCGTGGACACTCGCCGCGCCCATCTCGTAGACCTTGGTGATTTCGCGAAGGTCCGCGACGGCATCGTTGCACGTTGGTGTGTGGGCGTCTTCCGTTGTGGGCGTCTGCGTGTGTGTCACTCTCGCCTTCCATCGCCGCCGCCTCGACCACGCCCTTGCTGCATGCGTTTACGCATTTCGTCCCGCTGCTCGGGGGGTCATGCTCTCGAACCGCTTTCTCATTTCCTCCCGCTGCTCGGGGGTCATGTCCCTACCACGGCCGGCGCCTTGCCGATCCTCGCCGGAACGAGGCGCCCGCGTGTCGTTTTGGTTGGGTGGTCGGTCGGCGCCGGGTCTGGGCGGCGTGGCACGCTTCGATGCCTCGATCGACTTCTTCAATTCCTCCATTTGGGCGATGTCGGGCTGCTCGTCCGTTTCCAGGGTGGAACTCGCCTCAAGGGGGGGCGCCAGCAGCACCTCTTCGCCCTCCTCCAGTCCTGACAGGATGTGGACCACGCGATTGTTGTCGAGCCCGATCTCCACAGACCGCTTCTTCGGCCCCTGCGATCCAGGCACGTAGACCATGGGCTGATGACCGATGCGCACGACGGCCTGGACCGGCACATACAGCGCATCATCGTGCTGATCGATGAATATCTCTGCTCGGCAGCTCATGCCGGTGCGAAGCTCCGAGTGCTTGCCGTCGATGTTTATCTCGGTGAGATAGAGCTTGAGGTCGGGATTCATCCTCATGCTGTGGGCGTTGGGCAGAGGCGCGATCTTCGCGACGCGGCCGACGTACGTCCCGCCCTTGACCGCATCCACGGTCACGCGGACCGGAAGGCCGATCCTGACCTTGTCCAGGTTGGACTCGTGGATTTGCACCTGCGCCATCATGGTGTCGGCGGTCGGCAGGTAAATCAACTCCTCGCCCAGCAGGACGCTCCGTCCCTCGTCGAGCGGTTCGTCGTTTCCGCGCCAGGAACTCTTGGCGGACGTGGCATAGACGACCAGTCCCGCCCTGGGTGCGCGGATCTTGGCGTTGGCGATTTGCTGTTCGATTTTCGTCTGCTTCTGCTTTTGCTGGCCGAACTCAGCCTCCGCGGCTTTCAGGTCCGCGTCGGCCTGTACGATGTCCGCGTTGGCCTTGAGATTGACGCGCTCGAGCGCCATCCTCGTCTGGTCGACATTGCTCTGGAGTTCAGCGAGCTTGCGTTTCGATGTGAAGTTCTTGAGCAGTTCCAGGGCGGCGACGGCCAACTCGTGGTCGAGCTTCGCGCGGTTGTGGGTCAGACGATCGGCTTCGTACTCATTATCAGAAATGTACTTCTCGCCGTGGAGCCTCTTGGACCACTCGAGCTTGTTCGCGGCCCGTTCGAGTTCCTCTTTGGCCAGCGTGATGCGAGACTCGGCTTCCATCACTTCCTGCGGATACTGGCCATCCTTGTATTGCGCGACGTCTTCCTGCGCGAACTGATAATCCAGTTCCGCCTTGGCGATGTCGCTTTGCGTCTGATTTTTCACGACCGCCAGATTCTCCCGGGCGCGGACAAAGGACGCCTCGCCGTTCTGCACGCGGATCTGCTGGTCGACCAGTTCGTCCTCCAGTCTGCTGGCGTCAAGCTCCACCAGCAGTGTTCCTTCCTCGACGATCGAGCCCTCGGGGATCAGATACCTGATCGTCGTCTGGCCATCGACTTCGTTTTTGAGGATATCCTGTTCAAGAGCTTGGATCGTGCCCGCTTCCGAGACGCTGATCGTGAGGGGTCCACGCCGGGTGAGGTAGGTGGCGATGTCGGCCGCGGCCCCGTCGTTGCCCTTGGATCGGCCCAGAGCCGTTGCGCCGAGCGTTGCGCCCACCACGATGACGACTGCCAGCAAGATTAAGGGCAGCCGCAGTTTGAGCCATTTCTTCTGTTGTGTCGTCATCGTCTGATGCCTCGAAGGCTGCCGGTGACCTTTGAGCAGTTTCAAGAAAACCGTAGCGTCCGACCCCCGTGTCGGACGACGGATACCAACCACTCCTGACGGCCTACGGGGATGATCGGCCTGCTGAGCTTCTCCAAAGTCGAATGCTGACCGCTCCCTCACGGTCGCGGCTCTGATCACCGCCGATGACTTGCCGATTCGCCACCCACCGGCGCAGACTGTCTCCTATACAGTATAACGTAGCGCCTCGGAACTTATTTGCCTTCAGGATCGGGAGAATATTCCCGCCAGAGCCCTTTCTCGTCGACTTCGAGAAGCTCCAAGTCTCGCTGGAGGTTCAGTTCGCCGACGCGGTAGTTGACCCGGGCGGCTGTGAGCGCGTTTCTGGCGGAGATCAGGGCCTCTTGAGCCTCCAACACGTCCCGAATCTCCACACGGCCCGCTTCGAGGAACAGGTTGGTGCTCTCGACCCGCTTCCGGGCCACCGCGACCGCCTCGGCCTGAATCTGCAGGCCTTCACGGGATTCGAGCAAGCTCCGGAGGTCGTTCCGGACCTCCAGCTTGATCTCGTCTTCGAGTGCCTGGACATCGCGCACGGCTTGTTCGAGATTGATGAGGCTGTTGCGATAGATGTTCCGCTCCGCCGTCCGCTCCAACGGCAGGTCCAGTGTCAGCAATGTCGAATACGCGCCCTCGTCCAGATTGGGTCGTGAATCGAGAAGACCCGCCGATGCGAGCGTCCTGCGCTCTCCAACCGATCCGGTCCCGAGCAACGTCAGGTCCGCGCGTAATTGGTCGGCCGCGACGGCCACAGTTCGCTGGGCGTCGAAGACACGCCCGATCTCCACGCGCAGGTCCAGCCGGTTCGCAAGGGCAAGTCGGACGGCATCTCCCGGGTCCATCTCCAACGGGCCGGCCCCTTCGCGGCTCGGCTCCACAAGTGTCACCGGCGCATCAGCATCCGGCACCTCGGCCGGCGACTGCTCAGTATTCTTCTCGACCGGTTGTGCCGCCGGCGACACCGTCAGCCGATCGAGCTCATCTCGGTCGAGCTCGATGTCGCAATCTGCCGGCAACCCGAGTGCTACCTTGTAGGCATCCAGCCGACGACCGAAGGCCTCGCGTGCCGACACCCAACGGCTGCGCGCCCGGAGTTCGTCCTGTCGCGACTGATCCACCTGGATCTCCGGCAACTCGCCCGCTTGGGCAAGCCGCGCGGCGCGTCGCGTTGACACGACCAGCCCGCGGTAGTTTTCCTCGGCGTTGTCGATTTGATCCAGCAATTGCAGCACGGCCAGGTAATCAGTGGCGACTTCCACCGCAAAGGACCGCTTGAATCGCTCGAATTCGTAGATCGCGTAGACCACATTTCGCTCGGCCTGCGTCAGCGGCTCGGTCACGACAAACCGTCCCGATCCGCGCATCAGTGGGAGGGTGATCGTCACATCAGCGAAAACGCCGCGTGAGTACAACCGCGAACGCGTGAGCAGCGATACGAGGTCCAGTCCGATGAGACCTGTGAAGCTCATTCCGTTCTTGAGGCGCTGTGACAATCCCAGGACGCCGCCGTGTTCGACGCCGTTGATGGTCTGTTGGTCGGTGTTGCCCTCGTCGTCGATGACCACTTCCGTCCCAGGGTCGGAGCTGAACATCGAATCGAGCACGCCGGTCCAGGTGCTCCGGAAGGCATCCCGTTCGAGGTCCAGGGAAAGCGCGGTTTGAAACACGCGTTCTTTTTGTGCCTGGTACTCGCGGCTGTTGAGGGCGCCGATTTGCAGGGCATTGACCAGGGTGAGATTACCGGGATCGCCGGACTGTTGTGTCGTCGAGCCGTCGCGATCGGTCGTGTTCGTCAGGTAGTCGTCATCGGGCCACTGCTCGATCGGTGTGATGTCCCGTGTGCTGAGGGACGACGGCGCGGCGTGCGGCAGGTTCTGATCGAGCATCAGTCGCCGTCGCAGCGTGTCCGCGGGCCGCTCGATGGTAAAGGCCTCGGTGCGGTCGAGGACACGGCGTTGTGTGTCCTCGACGATCTTCGTCACCACGTCGTCGGCTTCTCGCCGGTGGCCGCCGGGTGACCGGCAAGCGGGCATCGACATTGTCGACACGCCCGCGAGGCATGCGAACAGAATTATGCGTTTCACCGTTGGGTGGCCCATCGAGGTGGTCAGGCTCTTCTCGGCGAGTGTGTCGGAAAGTCCGGATCGAATGGAAGCCGTTTCGTCAGGTGACCGGCGAATTCGCCCACAGTGACTTCAGTAGGTCGAAGACCGATTCCACGGTGACGTTGATCGTATTACCGACTACGTCGATGCCTTCCAATAGCAGCGGGTTATCAGATTCACACCCGCTTGTCGAGAGCAACATCGCCGCCATCGCCAGGACCATCAGGCATGTTACCCGGTTGCGTGAATGATGTTCCTGCATATCGGAGACTCCTTGACTTCGAGAGCGAACACTATACGGGGATGTCTCGCTTCAGTCTATGCGTCGAACGTTCGTGGCTACATGCAATCGCAGGCTATCGGGAGCACTGTTATCGGAACAGCGATCGGAAACAGCAGGCTCGGCGCGCGGTATGAGTGCAGGACTTCGCCATTCGTGCTGTGGCCTCGGTCTAATCTGCGGCGATGCAATACAGATGTTTGTTCCCGCGGAGGTACAGCTCATTGCCCGCAATTGCCGGGGATGCAGCGAAGGTATCATCGAGTGAATTCGTTGCGAGCGTCTCGAACTTGGGGCCGCGTTTGGCCACCTTCGTCGTGCCATTCCTTCCGACGATGTACACGCGATCGTGCGCACCGACCGGGGAGGCATACACATCCTCGATGCCTTCCAGCCTCTGTCGGGTGTAGTGCGGCTTGCCGGTCTTGGCATCGAAGCAGGAGAGGATGGCGTTGGTCCGCTTCAGGAAATAGAGGGTGTCGCCGTAGAGCAGCGGCGAGGGCACGTACGGCGTGTCCTCGTCGTAGGTCCAGACTACGGCTTCGGAGTCCGTGATATCACCGGTCGCGCCGCCATAGCGAATGGCCTGCAGGCTGAAACCCCGGTGGCCGCTCATGACGAAGACCATGTCAAAGCCAGACACCGGTGACGAAATCACGTTCGAAGTTAGGCCTCCACACTGCCAGATGAGCTTGCCGGTGGTCAAGTCGTAGCCGCGCGTCAGGTTTGAGGCGGCAGCGACTACCTGCGGCTTCCCGTCGTGCTGCACGACGATCGGTGTGGCCCATGATGTTGGCTCGTCCCGATCGACCTTCCACAGTTGCTTGCCGGTCTTCTTGTCCAGGGCGACGATAAATGAATCGCCTTCATGGTCCCAGTTCGCGACGATCGTATCTCCGTGCAGCACCGGTGAGCTACCCTCACCAAAGCTGTTGCGGGTCTGCATGTCGCCGAGGTCTTTCTTCCATTTGAGGTTCCCCTCCATGTCGAGGCAGTACAGACCGCGGGAGCCGAAGTAGGCGAAAAGATGTTCGCCGTCCGTGACGGGCGAGTTCGAGGCCTGGGTGCTGTCGCTATGTACTCCTGTGTGAGGTACCTCCTCGCATAGCGTCTTCTCCCAGACGACCTTCCCATTTCGTCGATCGATTGCCAGAACGGCAAACCTATAGGCGTGGGTCGGCACGGCCTGACGCCGGGGTCCGCGCCCTCCCGGCTGCCCGCGGCGAGGTCGATCCGGAGGTTGAGAGCTCATGGATTGCCGCGCGCCTTCCTTGGGCCCGCGATCTATGCTGTTACTTCGCCGCTTATCGGGATCTGTCTCGGGAGATTCGCCCTGTTCCTTCGGCTCGATGCTTTTGTCGGTCTCGATGGCCGTCTGGATGAAGACGTGCTTCCCCCACACGATCGGTGTCGCGTGGCCCTCGCCGGGAATCTCTGTTTTCCACCGGATGTTCTTGTTTTTGCTCCACTCGATAGGCGGATCGGCGTGGTTCGCAACGCCCGTGGCATCCGGTCCGCGCCATTGAGGCCAGAACCTCGATTCGTCGGAGCCAGGGTCAGCGGCCCAGGCAAAGGTCGAAC
>JBDRKQ010000222.1:0-5891 GCA_043813895.1 Planctomycetota bacterium | reverse complement strand
CCGGCCGAGTTGGTCGGCAAGCTGATTGTCGTCGTAGCGAACCTCGCGCCTCGGAAAATGCGCGGGCTCGAAAGCCAGGGCATGTTGCTCGCGGCATCGAACGAGGATCATTCTCAGGTCGTCCTACTGTCGCCCATGTCGGACATCCCCCCCGGTTCCGCAGTATCCTGACGACATGACACGCCCGCCGGCTTCAGCCCCATCAGCCGCCGTTTGCGATCGTGTACTCGCCCGATCCTCACACTCGCCGAAAGCGGCAAAGTCGCGGGCCGTTGTTATTGACCGGCGAACATGGCACACTACTGCCGCGGCCAATGGAGCCGCGCTGCAAGCGGAGAATCTCGTCCAAAGAGGAGGCTGGCCCCAACATGCCTGACACACAAGGCAACAACGGTCCACCGATAAGTCCGCCTTCCTCAACACAACACCCGCCCCAATTGGATAACGGCCAGGCGCCGAGGGCTGAACCCCGCAACCAAGGAACGTTGGCGGATATCGCTCACCAAGGCAGTCTGGTCGACATTGCAACACTGGTCTTCCTCATACTCGGCGGTGTCATTCTCGCGATTATCCTGGTCATCCTTGGAAAGAGGTCCTTCGGGACCGGGCCAGAGCGACTGATCCCACTCGGAACGGGCGCAGTTCTGGCTGCTGTTGTCGCAATGTTCATGCGCCGCGTCGCGGTTGGGCGTCGAAAACGCGAGCTTCGACAATGGCTGCTCGAAAGCCCGGAGTTGCCGAGCGCCGAGCGCGTCAAGCGACTTGTAGAGTCTCTGTGTGTCCTGAACCCGTACACCTGGTTCGCGGACGCAGTCAGGTTATTGGCGGCCGAACAGCCGGACGGAACGACGATCCGAATCGCCCCGCCGGCGCAACTGACAAAGATCGACCCGATCCTGGTGCACTTCGAACCGCAACGGTTCGACGAGCTTGCGGCCGCGGGCGATCAGATCGGCCCGCCCCCCACGCCAGACGCACTTCCAGACAAGCAGTCCACCATGGCACCCCGCGGCATCCGGCGCAACATCATCCTGAAGGGCGGCTGGTTGATCGTCGCGGTCTATCTCTTCAATTGGGCAATGGCTGTCTTCGACGCGATCCTGCGAAGGAGCGTCACGCTCCCCCTCGTAGGTTGGTCAGCCGGATTGGTGTTTATTCTGCTTATACCGGTTGGCGGGCTGGGTCTCGCGGAGAAGCAGTGGCTGGCCGTCCCGGGCGGGATCATCTTCCGCAAGAGCGCATGGCTGAAGCGCCGCTGGACGGTCCATGTCTTCGACCGCCGAGCGTCGGTCCTCCTCGCATACCGGATGCGCACCCGAGCGTGGTTCTTGATCGTCGGGGATGCCAGCGCGTGCGAGCGCACCCTCTGCACGAAACACGACCTAGAAGCCGCCTTGCGGGCCTGGCTGAGCCCCCTGCCACCACCGAAGCCGGTACAATTGACCGACTTTCAGTAACGGCGACGCCAAACAAGGGACCGTCTGGATGCCTGAGTGCCCCAACTGTCACAAGCCGATTCCGGGAAGAAAAGGGAAGAAAAGGGGACATCACTGATTATTCGGCCGACAAGGTGACTTTTTTAACAGCTCCACAGTCCTTCTCGAACGGCTAGGGTCTGTTCACGATAATCCCGTGACACTGCGGGGGCCATTGGGCCGGTCGTCGCCTGCCGGCGTGCTTCTACTCTTCAGAAGAGCCTTGACTTTTTCAGACGGGGGGGGTAGTATAATAGATAGCGTCCGATAGCGGCTTGATGGCATCGATCGCCTCGGTAGGCCGCTGGGAAGAAGCAGCAGGGGGATGCGATGAGGCCGCTGCGTCGCTTGATCATGGCTTGTTCAGTTGTGCTGATCGCGTCGGCGTGGTCATCGTCCGCGCGCGGTGCGCCGCACACGATAGAAGACCTCTACCGCAACGGCGACATCGTCGTCGACCATCAGCCTTATCCCTATGGAGGCGGCGCGTCAGACACAGCCTATGTCGGCGGCTACACATGGCAGCGCATAGCAGATGACATTCTGCTCATGGAGTCGGCGACGATCTGCCATATCAACTGGTTGGGTTATTACGTCATGGATAACCCGCCCGCAACGGAGACGATGCGGATTCGGTTTTATGGGGCCCGTGATGGCGACGGCCTGCCGGACGATGACAACATCGTGTACGAGGAGTCCTTTCTGAATCCATCGCGAATAGCGACCGGCCAGACCGTCTGGGTCGGCGTGTATCCGGACGAGTATCTCTATGAGGTTAACCTGTCGACACCGGCCACCCTTGAGGCCGACACGCCGTACTGGCTAGAGATCGCCCAGATCGGGGACCCTGAAACGATGTTCGGCTGGGAGTTCAGCCTTGCTGATCTGAATGGGCAAGCATTCATCAATCCGGCGACGGTGGATTGGCGGGCAACGTCTTCCATCATGGCAGACACCGCTTTCCAACTCCTGACTGTGCCCGAGCCGTCAGCGCTCGGGCTGGTTTCTCTTGGCATGATCTTGGTGGGGAAGCGACGAGGCAGAAAGAAGGGCTGAATGGGGAGAATCTCGTAAGAACTTGACCAAGTGTCGCCATGATCGGCTTTATAGCTTGTTAGTGTTTCGCAAGACACAGAAGACAACCGATTCGAGGAGATAACAAGATGAACGGGAGACCCACATCTTGCACGTTGATTGTACGCGCACACCTCGCCTCCCTCACGATTGGACTCGCGATTTTGCTCTCGGTCTGTCCTGCCCAGGCCCTTGCCGATTGGCCCGATGATCCTGTCGAAGGCATGATCGCCCGAGCGAATTGATGCTATGCGGGGCTTGAATTCTGCCGGAAGGTAGGGTATGATAATACATGCTGGGGATGTGCTCTGGGAGGGGGGCGCGTGAACAAGCTCAGTTTACAGCTCATCTTCGCGGCGACCGTCGTATCGGCATGGGCGGCCTCTGCGCGCGCCGCGCCACACTCGCTCGAGGACCTCTACCGCAACGGCGACATCGTCGTGGATCAAGAACCCACCCGACTCGGCGGTCCAGGCGCAGACACCGATTTCATCAACGTCTTGGGGCTTCGTGTTTGGCAACAAGTTGCGGACAATATCCTACTAAGCGAGCCCGCGAGCATTCGGCGTATTGCATGGTGGGGATTCTACGGAGGCTCTGGTACTCCCGCAACGCCACCACCATCGGTCGAAACCATGCGGATCCGATTCTACGGTGCCCGGGTCGGCGACGGCCTACCCGATGACAACAACATCCTCTACGAGGAAAGCTTCTTCAACCCATCGCGGACGGCGACGGGTGAGATCATCCTGGTGGGCGGGATACCGAACGAGTACATCTACGAGGTCGATCTTACATCTCCTCTCAGTCTGGAAGCGGGTGTTCCCTACTGGCTCGAAATCGTGCAGATCGGTGATGTCGATACAGCGTTTAGATGGGAAAACGGTTTCGGGGTCCTCGCTGGTCACGCCTTTGTCAATGGCAATGTGCCCGACTGGCGAGTTAGCCCATCTGGCAGCATGGCATTTCAGCTTTCCACCGTGCCTGAGCCGGCGACCGCTACCCTAATGCTCATGGGGGCAATCCTCATCTGGGCACAGCGGGGAGGAGGGAGACGCCGGGGGGTGAATTGACAAATCGACGCAGAGTGCGGGAGTCCGTCCCATTCGGGGTATTGTAAGATCGTTTCCACTTCCAGCAATTGAGGAGGGCAAGCAAGTGACCACCTATTCGAACCACAGAGAGGGCGTACTGCATACATCGGTTCCGATAATCGCTTTGATCATCATCGCTTCGGGCCTGTTCGCATCGACGAGGGCTCACGCCGATTGTCTGGACGCCCCGACGCAAGTCACCGAGCAGTTGGTGTCGGCCAAAGGCGAGGCCAGTTCGGTCGGAATGGACCAGTGCGGCCACTTCGTGGTGTCCTGGGAAGAGATTAATCCAAATCCGGCTTCCCCGCTGAACAAGCGCGTCCTGGTGCAGCAATACGAGGCCGACGCCGGCGCCCTGGGCGGCGAGGTGGTGCTCAGTGCTTACAACAACGACTTCTCCACGAATGGCCCCCAAGCGCACTTCGACGCCTCGGTGGCCATGTCGCTGGCGGGCGACGTCCGCGTGGACTGTATTGCCGATTGCGTGGACTGCCGGCCGATCGTCCTGTTTCGGATTATCTCAGCTCAATTCGCCTTCGGGTCGGCGCTGACCGGAAGCCTGATGTTACCTGCCGAGGAACACGTGCAAAGACCGCGCGAGCCTTCCGTGGGGATTGCGTCGAGCCTGACGAGTAGTGTGACGTGGTCGGATGTTCAGCCTGACTCGGATGGCCCGTTGGGCTTGTTTCACGGACCGGATGAGGACGACCCCGACACGATTAGATCATGTGATTTCGATCCGCCGCCGAACACGTTGTATTGTCGGTCGCTGTGGCAGCCTTGCATGGCTATGCGGCCTTCGGATGGATACTTTGCAATTGCTTTCGCATGTGATGAACTGCCATCCGAGGAGTTTTCCCCTTACAATATTGCTCTTCAGGTCTACGACCCGAATGGGACGTTGATTACGAGCCTCGACGGGCCGGACGTGAACGACCCAAGCCAGTGGGTTAACGATTCATCTCTTGAAGATCCGAGCCCAGAATCTGACTCCGATCAGGTCTCCCCAGCGGTGAGTTTCGTCGGCAACGACATCGTGGTGACCTGGGTCGGTCCGCGGCTTGCGGGCTGCGCGGGTGCTTTCCACGTTTACGCCCGGCGGTTCAAGTTTGATGATGCTCAGAACCCGGGCACGCTGGAACTGCGTGATCCGAACCCGACATGGCTTGAGGGCCGGCCGGGGATGTTCATTGTGGACAACGACGTCAGCGTCCCGGCCCCCATCATCGATCCAAGCGCGGCAAACCCGACCGTGGCATTGTTGTTGCCCCTCGATCCGACCGAGCGCCGCCCGGCCGAGGGAAGCTTCGTCGTCGCGTGGAATGCTTCTATCGTTGTAGCCCCGGCGACATGGGAGGTCCGCGCACAGTATTTCGATTCCGGCGGTACACCCTTGGGACGCGAGTTCACGGTCAACCAGGTTCCGGGAGCGGACAACTTCGCCCGCTTGGCAAAGAGCGGCCAACATACGCTTGTCTATGGACCGGATCAGCAAGTAGTGGCGACGTGGACGGAAGGCCTCAACTCCGACGGCGTGTACTTTACGTTGCTGCCGCTCAACCACCATCAGACGACCGTCGATTACTGTCAGCCCTGTATCGAGAATCCTGGTCTGTGCCGGCCGTGTTTTAAGGGCGATGTCAACGACGACTGCGTACTGAACGGTCTGGATATCCAGCCGTTTGTGGACGTGCTCCTGGCGAGCGGTCCGGGCTGCTCTACGGCCGTGGACTTCTGCCGAGCGGACATGGATGAGAACGACGTGCTTGATAGCGATGATGTGCCGATCTTTGTGCATTTCCTTCTCATCGCCCCGCTTGGTGAATCCTGGGATTGGCGCGATGGCCTCTCGGACTGCAATGAGAACGGCGTCCCGGATGCAAACGACATCGCCTACGGCACAAGCGAAGACTGCAACAAGAACTTCATCCCGGACGAGTGCGATCTCGATCCAACCGATCCGGACGGTGACGGGCTGGTTAGCAACGACCTGAACACAAACGGCGTGCCTGACGAATGCGAGCCCGACTGCAACGGGAACGGCATTCCCGACGACAAGGACATCGCCGATGAGACCAGTGCAGACGTGAACTCAAACGGCGTGCCTGACGAGTGTGAGCCGGACTGCAATGACAACGACGTGCCAGACGCCTGGGACATCTCGCGAGGCACGAGCGACGACTGCAACGAGAATGGTTGGCCCGATGAGTGTGAGCCCGACTGCAACGAGAACGGCGTGCCGGATGAT
>JBDRKQ010000221.1:0-3551 GCA_043813895.1 Planctomycetota bacterium | reverse complement strand
GAAACAGGCGGACGCTGTGCGCGACGAACGGCGGCTCCTCGACCCCAGCGATCCGGTTCCTGCCATCCACAAAGAGATAGCGACGCTCCTGCGGGCAGCGGTCAATAAGGTCTACGACGAATACACATCCATTTATAACCGGGAAAAGGCAACGCTGGAAGCTAATGACAACTGGAACCGCCTAAAACCCGCTCAACAGCAACAAATCCTCATCTCCGAGGAGATTGATAGTTTGCCGGCCCTTGATGTCAGTGACGATGCGGCTCTACTTTGCTCCCTGGAGGGGTGTCCTTTGTCCTCGTGGAAGACGCGGACCAATGCGCTGACCCAACAGTTCGTAAACGCAGCTCTCACGGCAGCCAAGCTTCTGGAACCAACGACACAGCATATCCATTTGACCAGCTCTACGCTCAAGACAACCGAAGAGGTAAAATCCTGGATAAAAACGACCGAGCAGGAATTGCTTACCAAGGTGAAGACCGGGCCAGTTGTTATTAACTGATAATAGGGTTAAGCATGCCATTTCTACCCTCGGATTTACGAAACAAGCTTGAAAGAACAATTATCGAAGCCCGCGATGTAGCAGAGGCCGGAGCTCGCGCCGCCCTGGAATCGTTGGCCGTCCATTACCACGAGCCGTACCCGCACATGAAGCCGGCGCAGCGCGAGCTGCGCAACCACCTCCGCGCCCGAGCGCGACAACTCGGGGACTGCCAGGACCGGTCCGGCCGCCTGGCCATCGACCACCTTGTCGGCGAGTGCGCCTACGAGCACTGGCATAGGATGCTGTTTGCCCGGTTCCTGGCCGAGAACGGCCTGCTGATCGAGCCGCAGGAGAAAATCGCCATCAGCTTGGCCGAGGCCGAGGACCTGGCCAAGGAAGGCGGCGTCGACGTATGGGTCTTTGCTTCCCGCTGCGCCCAACGGATGCTGCCGCAAATCTTCCGGCCCGACGACCCGCTGCTCCAGGTTTCCTTCGCCACGGAACACCGGATCAAGCTGGAGAAGTTGCTGGCATCACTGCCGCAATCGGTCTTCACCGCTTCCGACGCGCTGGGCTGGGTGTACCAGTTCTGGCAGAGTAAGAAGAAGGATGAGGTCAACCGTTCGGAGGTCAAAATCGGGGCGGACCAGCTTCCGGCCGTGACGCAGCTCTTCACCGAGCCGTACATGGTGGAGTTTCTGCTTCACAACACGCTTGGCGCGTGGTGGGCGGGGAAGCGGCTTACCGCAGCGGAAACAGCCAGCGCCAAGACGGAAGATGAACTACGCCGCAAGGTTGCCCTGCCGGGCGTGGGCTGGGAGTACCTCCGTTTCGTTCGTGGCGCAGATGACAAAGGCGAGCCGTGGCGGCCGGCCGCGGGCACGTTCGACGGCTGGCCGAAGACCGCCGCGGAGCTGAAAGTCCTGGACCCGTGCTGCGGGTCCGGGCACTTCCTGGTCGCGGCCCTGCGCCACCTGGTGCCGATCCGGATGGCCGAGGAAGGCTTGTCGGCCGCCGAAGCAGTCGATGCAGTGCTCCGCGACAACTTGCACGGATTGGAGATCGACGAACGGTGCTGCCAGATCGCCGCGTTCGCCTTGGCCTTTGCTGCGTGGACCTATCCCGACGCCGGCGGCTACCGTCCGCTGCCAGACCTGCACATAGCCTGCACCGGCATAGGGCCGCAGAGCACGGCCGAAGAGTGGGTGAAGCTGGCCGAGCAGTCGGGCATCCCCATGCCCGCCGTCGGCCGCGAGGCGATCAAGAACGGCCTGCTGAACCTGCACCGGCTTTTCTCGCAGGCGCCGACGCTGGGGTCGCTCATCAACCCGGCCGATCTTCCCGCCGATCTCATCACAGCCGAATATAAGACGATCCAACCGTACCTGGCGGCGATTCTCAAGGCCGAGAAGGCCGACGACGAAACCCGCGAGCGGGCCATCGCCGCGGCTGGCATGGTCAAGGCCGCCGACCTTCTAGCCGCCAAGTATATGCTTGTCATCACGAACGTGCCATACCTAGCACGAGGGGCACAGAGTTCGACGCTCGCGGCTTACTGTGAACAGCACTATGGCGCCTCCAAAGTGGACCTTGCGACCGTCTTCCTTGAGAGATGCGGACAACTCTTGCACGCGGGCGGAAGCTGCGGACTTGTACTGCCTCGCATCTGGACAACCTACACGAAGTATTACGAGGACCTTAGACGCTATCACCTGTCCACCTTTGATTGGCAAGTGCTCGCGGCGCTGGGGCCGCGAGCGTTCGCCACCATCAGGGGCGAGATTGTTGACGTTGTGCTGTTCGTCTTTTCGGCAAAGTCACCCAATGTAGGTACCGTCTTCGCGAGAATCGACTGCGCTTCTATTCCAGCCATCGAAAAGAAGATCGAAGTACTGATGCAAGGAGACATCGCGCAGTTGGGCCAGCTTCGGCAATTGAAGAATCCCGGCGCGACGATCGTTGAAGGAACCGACAGTAAGTCAGACTTGCTTGAGGACATCGCTTTAGTTCTGGAGGGCTTGTCCAGAGGCGACATAGAGAGGTACGATCGCAAGTTCTGGGAGCTGCCAAACATGCTCCCTGGATGGACCACACTCGTTGCCGCATCGACGTCAACCGCGCTTTACCACGGGCGTTCCGATGTCTTCTACTGGGAGGATGGAAGAGGCGTTTTGGCCAAGAGCGACGGGGCAAGGATTCAAGGCCAAGAAGCTTGGGGGAAGAACGCCGTCTTCGTCGCCCGGACTCATCTGAATGCTACCCTCACGCTTGGTGCTCCACACGCTCAAAACGGTGTTGCGATTGTCCCCCGAAAATCGGAGGACCTTCCAGCCATTCTTGCATTTTGTCGTTCTCGCGAATACCGCGCGGCAGTGATGCGACTGAACCAGAAGCTCATTAAGCCGACAGGCGTGATGGGCAAGGTACCCTTTGACAAGCGCTACTGGCGCGAGGTCGAGGCTCAAGAATTCCCAAACGGCATCCCCAAGCCGTTTTCCATCGATCCCATAGAGAATGTGTTCGACGGCAACCTCGCGGGAAGCACATCGCCCTTGATCGTGGCTGTTGCCCGATTGTTGGGCTTTACCTGGCCGGAAGCTGGGCCAGAAGACCTGACTCCGCTCACGGACGACGGCGGCATTGTCTGCATCCCATCGGTGCGCGGCGAGGAACCTGCGGCCGAGCGGCTGCTGGCGCTGCTTGCCGCCTGCTGCATCCAGCCAGCAAAGGTCCGCGAGCTCGCCGGCATGGCCGACCTGGACGACTGGCTCCGCGATTCCTTCTTCGAGGAACACTGCAAGCTGTTCCACGACCGGCCGTTCGTGTGGCACATCTGGGACGGCCGCAAGCGGGACGGTTTCCACGCCCTTGTCAATTACCATAAGCTCGCTGAGGGCGGGGGCAAGGGTAGAAAACTCCTTGAAAACTTGACCTATAGCTATCTGGGTGAGTGGATCGGACGGCAGCAAGACGGCGTCAAGCGCGGTGAGGAGGGCTCGGAGGATCGCCTGGCTGCGGCGATGGAGCTCCAGAAACGGCTGATTGCCATAATCAAAGGTGAGCAGCC
>JBDRKQ010000220.1:0-17049 GCA_043813895.1 Planctomycetota bacterium | reverse complement strand
TTCAGCGGCTAACGACGCCTGGGGCCGGCGGCAGCTTCGCGTTCGTAACGCCGGGCCATATCCGGCAGTTGATCGAAGTGCGCGGGGCGACGTTCCGGAGGGATCGTGCCCAGGTCGCTGTGGGCGGTCCGGGCGATGGCTGCCAGGTGGCGTGCGAGCTGGTCAGGCGTTCGGTCTTGCGGGGGCAGACTGGAGTAGATGCGGAGATCCAGGTACGAATCCTCGCCGACGCACAAGTGCAGCAACGCCGACAACCGCCACAGCGGATACAGGCTTTCGGGTAGTTCCGTCGGGACGACCTCGCCGCCGACGAAGCCGTGTTCGGGTGTCGGGTTCGCGACGGCCTCATGCCCGATTCCCAGGACGGCGTAACGCTCCGCCCACAGGATCGCGTCGTATGCCGCGCGGAAGTTGGCGTGATCCGCCCCATACAGCAGCCGAGCCAACTCGAAAAAGGCGTCCGCTTCGGCCTCGGCGCGGCGGCGATAAGGGCTGTGTCCTTGTTCGAGGCGACGGTAGAACTCCGCCGCGAGGCGTTGGTCTTCGGCTGCCTCGCGCGGCGCGCCCGATTTCTCCAGGAAGAATGCACTGATTCTCAGCAGCTCGACTGTGTCGCCGGCCGCGTTTTCATCGGGCCCGGTGTGGGCGGCTTGCCTCGCGTGGGGGAGGTCTTCCCGAAAGGCGTTGACCGCACAGGCGTCTTGCAGCACCTCGTCAAGGATCGCCCGAAGCGGGGCGCTCAACGCTCCGGAACGCAGCGCCCGCCGCACGCAGTGCAAGCGTGTCATGGGATCGGTGGTCGGCAACCACGCGTACAGCGTGTTCGCCGCGACGTTGAAGGGATCGAGGCGCTCGCTCAATGCCTCGTCAAGAACGCGCCGCGCCTCGTCCGTCCGGCCGGCGAGCAACAGGGCATCGGCGTACCTTGCCGGGACGTCACGGCTACCTGGGATCAACTGATAAAGACCACTCCATGCGGCCGCGTTTGCTTCGATCTTCGTGGCGTCGGCATGTGCGATCGCTGAAAGGCGTGCGGTGTATTGCAGCCGCGACAAGACCGTCTTTTCCGCCATGAGCCGGGAGATGTCGGTAGTGGCCGACCAGGAATCTCCGCGCGCCAAGGCCGTTGACTGCCGGACCTCGCGAGCCGCGACTACGAGACAAACGATCGCCGCAATCACGAGGGCGAGGGTCGCGACGGACGAGGAGCGTGAAAGCGGCGTGCCGGCGCCGGCGGGGCGGGTCTCGGGTGTTGTACGAACGCTGCTCGAGGCGCGAGGCTTGCACAATGCCGTCAACAGACCGAGCAACGTCCAGAACCACACGGGCATGATTGGGCCGCGTAGCGTGATACTCGCTGCTTCGAGCGCCATGATTGCAGCCAGGCCCACAACGAGTGCCACAATAGCGGCACTCGTGGATTCATTGTCACAGCTGCTCTGCGGGGCAATGCGGTGATCGCGCAGCCTGCGTATCGCGCAGCACACGATGCCTGACGGGAGAGCGATGTACAGCAAGGCCGCGGGCAGCCCCGACTCGATGGCGGCCTGTATCCACTCGTTGTGAGCGTAAGGGTCGATCGCGCCGTGGTAGAAATGCGGCTGAAACGCGCGAAGCGGCGCGACGGCGTTTGTCATGGCGACGACAAAGGTGTCCGGGCCGACGCCCAGCAGGGAGTGCGCACCGATCAACTCCCAAGATAGCCGCCAGTACTCGAACCGCAGCGCCAACGGGCCGGCCTCTGTCACTGAACGGCTGCCTGCCTGGGCGACAACGTACACGATCGCCGCGGTCGCGGTGACTGCAAATGCCCCCGCAATCGCGCCCCGGACTGCCCTGCGCGGATACCGTGCGTGGATCAGGAGCGAGGCAGCGACCACGGCCGCAAAAACGAGCCCCATTGCAGGCGCGCGGCGACCGGTCTGCTGCAGAACGAACACGGCCGAGAGGCATACCAGGGCCGCAATAAGGAGGGTCGGAGCACTCTTGCGCTGGAGTGCCAGGCCTGCGGCATAGGCGCCGGCCGAGGCCGCCCAGACGGCAGCCAGGGCGGCGGTGATCGTGATGGGGCCGATCGGCCACGTGAAGTGTGCGAGACCGTACACGGCGCGATGGGCGACGGCCAGCGACAAGCACAGGCCCGCGACGATCAGCAGTGCGAGGAGGGCCCGGCGGACCATGCAAGCGGAGAAGCACCGCGCGACGAGGGCGGCCCAGCCTGCACCGGCTGCCAGACGCACAATCCACCCCCACGAGAGGTCCAGTGAGTCGTTGGCAAACGTGGAGACAAGTGACAGGACAACGACACCGGTTGCGGTGAGACACAACCACTTCTCCGCGGGAGACAGCGACGATCCCGCGCATGTGCCTTCGTTTCGGCATTCCGTTGGATCACCTCCGACTGCCCCCTCGTCGCGCGCCGGCACACGGCGCCGCATGGGAAGGTGGGAGGTGAAACGGCCAACGGCCACAATCGCGAGGGCCGCAGCCAGGGCGACGAGCAAGACCACGTCTCGAACGTCGGCGATGCCTGCGGTGGGAATGGGGATCGTCAGGAGGTCGGCGATGGCCTGGATGAGATCCCCACCGAGGGTCCGCGTTTGCAGGTGCTCCGATTGTCGGCGGTCCGCGACGGGGCCCTCGCCGGAATAGAGGCAGGATGCGGCGGCGTTGGCGAGGACGACCGCGGCAACAAGGAAGATGGCGGCTCGACGGTTCATGTGCCGTACATGGTCTCGGGACACGCACGCTCCTGCAAGCGCGAGACGGCGGTGTGTAAAAGGTCGCGGTGTGTTCGGTGACCGGGTAGTCTGGTTCGCGGTATCGCTTGACTATTGAGACCGCCCCGCCTATAATGGTAGTGTCCGGGAGGTCGTGGGGAAGGGAGTCCTTGCCTTCCCGAGTCCCCGTTCCCGGGATCGGGCCGCCAACTTATCAACATCCTGACGGAATTGGGGAGAGGAGAGCCGAAAAGGCGCCTAGGATTGATCGGCCTGAGAGCCCGCGCGATCTCGAGAGGGCTGTCGAGCATCGCGATAATACAATCTTCCACTCGCTGCGGCACCCTAGACCGCGCCAAAACATCCAGGGTGCCGCACGCCCTTTTTACGGACTATCTCAAAACCGTGGCACAGCGAGGCTTCTTGCCGCAACCAAAGCGTAGCATGTGGCACAGTGCGGCCTTCGGCCGCAACCGAATGGTGGTACAGGCGTCCCGCCTGTAATTCTTCTGCGCGTGTGCCACTCGCAACTTGCTGCCAGTGCGATCTTGCTCGCGTTTATGCACAAAGCACCGGCGGGCAAGCCGCCTGTGGCACGAGGAGAGCGCCGACTGCTTCCTGACGGGTACGGTTTTGAGCGGGAGCGCTGACCGCTTCCTGACAGGCGCGACTCTGAATCCGAGCTTGGGGTGGCTCTGGTGGCGATGTCACAGTCGGTTGGCGCGACTTGCGGAGAGTCTGTCCGATCCCTGAGAATAGGGGCATGTCGCCGGAATCGTCCGTCTCATGTGAGCTGCGTATTCGTGTCAGGTACGCCGAAAGCGACCCGATGGGTTATTTGCACCATTCGAAGTATTTCGAGTACTTCGAGATGGGGCGGACGGAGTTGCTCCGGCGGGCGGGCTTTCGCTACCGGGATCTGGAGGACCGGGGTGTTCTGTTTGCCGTCGCGAAGTTGGAGTGTCGCTTCAAAGCCCCTGCCCGTTATGATGACGAGTTGGATTTGTGTACGCGCATCGAGCGGATGACCCGTGCGAGGATTGACCACGCCTATATACTGCGACGGGACGGCCTGATCCTGTGCGAGGCGAAATCGACGCTCGCCTGCATCGATCGTAACGGCCGTTTGATACCGATTCCCGAGGAGTTGTTTGTGGAGATCGGTGATTGATCTTCGCCGCCGACCCCCGAGGGGGAACCGAGACTCGTGTTCTGGGTTTTCATTATCCTGGGTCTGGCGTCCTCGATGCTCGTTCTGCACGGGTTGGCGGTTTCTGTGCAGGCGCGTCGGGGGGCGACGCCGCTGCTCTGGGGGGGGGCGGCACTGCTCCTGGTGGGAGTTGCCTGGGCCACCGGCCACTCCGCATGGATGAGTTGGGTGGCATTGTTCGCCGCCCTCGGGATCGAAGTCGTTCGGCGAAGGGGGCATTCGGACGGCCGGTCGGTCGAATCCACTTCGGAGTCGGATGAGGCGTCATCCAATCCTGAGGATGCCACGCTGACTCAGGAGACGCGAGCGGCAGGGGGACTCGCGGAGGACGTCCCCCTGCAACTGGAAGGGCACACGCAGGATGAACGGTCCGGCGGCCTGCCGGACGAACGCGAAGCCGCGTCCGAAGGCCGAGAGACCCCCGAGGAGCTGCCGGCCGAATCGCCGGGACCGCCGGAGGACGATGCGCCGGGAGTGCCGGCCGAATCCGCGGAGGACCGTGGCGGTGAGACCGAATCGTCAGCCGATGGAAACACCGCAGGCAGTGCCGAGCCTGTGACACCGGTGGCGGAGTTGCGAGAGCCCACCCCAGCCGAAGAGCCGCCCGACGTTTCGCTGCACACTGCGGTGCAGCCGCCGGAGTCCGACTCCGGCGCGGCTCTGCTTGGGTTGCCAACCGCTGCGCCCGCCACGCCCGTTCGCCGGGAATGCTCGTTGGTAACGATGGCGTTGCTTCAATCGCGTTCGGAGGTTGTCGCGGAAGTGTTCATCGCGTCGCTTCGGCGCGGCGGTGAGCGTGCGGCCGAGTTGGTCGAGGGCGGTTCAGGCGGGGATGCGATTCACCTTCGTGTCGGTGCGATCGAATTGCGCGTCGAGAGCAGGCCCGTCGCGGTATCCCGCGCTCTGCTGGAGTATGCGACGCGTCAGTCCTGGGATTGGCCCGAGGCCGGCGAGGCGGTCGCAGGCCACGCGGGACACGTTGTGTTTACGAGTGAGGCGCGGGCCGAGGTTGCGCCGGCGGACGTCGTTCGGCTTCAACATCAGGCCCATGCGGCGTTGGCGGAATTCGCCCCGATGATCGCCGCCCTATGGCCCGGTGGGGGGATCCTGTCGCCGCCGTCGGCGTTGCAGGGCCTCCGCGACCTCGCTGGCGGAGATCCGTCCCTATTGACGTCTTTCGTGAGCTTCCGCACCTTTCCGCCCGAGGAATGGGACGGGCATGAATTCGTGTCGGACACGGCGGGGTTGCACGCGATTGGGCTTCCGGATTTCGAGGTGGCGACGGAGTCGGCGCCGGACGACCGCACTTCGGCCGTTCTGTACGAGATGGCTGGGCTCGCGTTCGCCTCTCCCGAGACGGCCGCTGTCGAGAGTGCGATAGACCTCGGCGAATTGGGGCGATGGCGACTCGAACGCGGGCGTTCGCGGTTTCCCCCCGATCGAGATGTGCTGGTTCTATCGCCGTGTGATGAGCCTCCAAAGGAAAACCTGGAATCCTGACTCCACAACCGCGGATCCGCCCGTGCAGAGGCGCAGGCCGGATTGCCGAAGAAGCTGGAGAGCGATTGATCGGGATCGGGCTTCAAGCGTAAACCGCTCCAGGTCAAACGAGCCGCCCGCGAAGGAGGTTTCCACAGAGGAGAACGGCGTGAACGTGACGGGCTTCTCGGCGAAGATCGGCTGGCGTGGCTGGGGGAGGCGGCTATGGATCCCGGCATTGCTGGGGTTGGCTTTGGCGGCAGGTTGCCGCGCTCCGGAAGAGCGGGTTCAAGCGCAGGGGGGAGGCGAGGCGCCCGAAGCAAGGCGGGGATTCGAGGCATCCTGGCAGCCGGAGAGAATCACCGTCGGCGAATCCGTCGAAGGGCGCCCGATCGAGTGCATCGTCTTCGGCAGCGGGGAGGATGTGGTCCTCATCATGGCGACGATCCACGGGAGCGAGCCCGCCGGAACGCCGCTCGTTCGACGATTGGCCGATTACTTGACGAAACGCACGGCTCTGCTCGAAGGACGATGTGTCGTATTGATGCCTGTCGCGAATCCGGATGGCATGGCGACAGGCAATCGCAAGAACGTCCACGGCGTTGATATCAATCGGAACTTCCCCGCCTCGAATTTCCACGGCAGCACCGACCACGGCTCGACCGCACTGTCGGAGCCGGAGAGCCGGGCCATTCACGACGTGATGCAACGCTACCGGCCGGATCGGATCATCAGCCTCCACCAGCCGAAGAACCACGGCAGTGCGTGCCTCGACTACGACGGCCCCGGCAGGCGGCTGGCCGAGACGATGGCCGCTCGATGCGATTTGCCGGTCGTGAAGCTGGGCGGGCGACGCGGCTCACTGGGGTCTTACGCCGGGATAACCCTGGGCGTTCCGATCATCACCGTCGAATTGCCGAAGACTGCCGACGACTGGGACGAGGATGTCCTCTGGGATCGCTACGGGACCATGCTCGTCACGGCGATCTGCTTCTCGGGATGAATTGCTCAACCAAACCCACACGTGACTTGCGTCAACCCGCCGGCGCGCGGGCCGGAATGGCTTGTTCGGAGGGGGCCGGGAAACGGGCGCTGCGTTGCACCCACCTGAGGCCGTAGAGAGAATAAAGCGAGGCGATCAACAGCAACACGTTTCGGCCGATCGTGAGCCAGCCCGCGTGGCTGCTGTTCTTGCCCGTGCAGCCGCAGGAGATGTCCAAGCCCTTATGGATCGCCGAATAGCCGATCATCGCGATGAAGACCAGCAGCAGGCCGCAGATCAGGATGGTACCGGCGCGGCGGGTCTTCGGGACGATGAGCATCACCGCTGCGGCCACTTCCCACCAAGGCAAGAACAGCGCGGGCAGGTGCAGCAGGACGTCCGGCAGAATCCGGTAGTTCCGGATGTCGATTGCAAACTGCCTCGGCTCGACGATCTTCCCGGCGGCGGCGTAGATGAAGTAGCCGCCCACGACCAGGGCGCACACGTGCGCCAGGGAGACCTTGATCTTTCTCGCCGCACCGCCGTTCATTGTCCGCTTTCGACCTCCAGGCAGTCGCTGAACTCGTCCAGCATCGTCTCGATTTCCTCCCACCCGTTCTCGTAGATCACGACACGGGTGTATTGGTAGTATCGCCGCAGGGCGTCCGAGACGTTCACACTCGCTTCGCATCCGCCGCCGCCGCAATAAACGATGACGAGATCATCCGGGAGCACTTGCCCGGTCACCTCGTCGATGTTCTCGTAAATGGCATTGGACGGGAGGTTCAGCGCGCCGCGAAAATGGGCCTCGGCGTATTCCTCCGGCGAACGGGCGTCGATGAAGGAAGCGGTACCTTCTCTCAGGTGTTGGAGTACGACTTCATAGCCTATCGTTTCGTCCTTGTGGGCATCGCCGTGCCCTACACCGTTGCGGCGTTCGCCGCCGGGAACCGGCTGAGTCGTCGTGACATCGGACGAATCCCCGGGGGCATCCAGTGGTGCGCGAAGCCACTCCATCTTGTGCCAGCCGACGTTAGCGGCAGCGGCAACACCGCTGCTAATCAGCAGCGCCACAACGATCTGGAGGCAATCACGTCGCATCGTGGTGTCTCACCACCTCAGTGTTCCGTCGGCCGTCCACACCCGGCCTAGCGAGCCGGCCTTGGACGCCGCATCACAGCCAAACCGGTCGGCAGGCGAACAGCGGTGTGTCCGCCTGCCGCTTGTGAGCACGGCTTTGCCTACTGTGTCTCCCCGCCGGTCTCCTTATCGCGGGGGATTGGCTTCGCTGCGGGGGTGGCCTTCTCCGGTTGCCTTGCCTCTTTCGCGGCCGCCGGCTTCTCGCCGAATTTCCGGGGCGTCGGATCCGCCAGGCCGGTTTTCGTGACCTCCCGTGTATTCGTGGGAGCCCTCTTAATGACAGGTTGCATTCCGCGTTTCGCGGCCCCGCGTGCCGCTACTACTTCGACCGGCACCTCTATGAAAGGCATCGCAGGAACGTCAGTCTTGAAGGTGATCTTGTCGCCGGACTCCGGCACGTCGTAGTCCGTGGGAATGCTGACGTCGATCTTATACTGCATGCCCGCGATTGATTCCGACAGGGTTGTCTTGATTCGAGGATTGCTGGCCTGGACATCGCTGACAACCATCGGCTTGCCCGAGTTGTTCTTCACGGAAACCTGGCGTGTCAAGGGCGAGGTCCGGCCCGGACGCAACACCAGCTTAGGCGGCATGACGTCCACCTCCGCGGTGATGTAAACTTGCGCTGGCACTTTCAACTCGGGCATTTCGTTGAGGCCGGTGGAGAGCTCGATACTGGCGCTGTTGTTGCCGGGGCGGAAAGGCGGCACCAAGCTCACCGTAAGTTCGAACTTCTTGCCCGGTTCGAGCACCGAGCATTCGGCTTTGAACATTGGGCTCGTGCTGCGGATATTCGTGATATTCGCTTCCTCGTCCACATTGTTGACGATCGTCAACTTGCGCAGGAGCGTGCCGTCCGTTGCAGCATTTGCGGAGATCCTGTTGAAGGCCGCGAGCCGCGGCGTGGCTTCGATCGGCAGCCAGACCACGCCCTGGACCGTGATCTTCTTCGTCGCGTCCCCGCCAGGGAGATTCGTGTCGACGGTAACGGTCTTCTTGAGCGGCCCGCTGCGCCGGGCAGTCGAGAGTTTGAGAGGGATCCTCCCCGCTTCGCCAGGCTGAATGATCCGGTCATACTGACCGGCAACGGCGCAGCCTCAACCAGGTTTGACACGGAGAATCTCCAGTGGCCCCGTTCCGGTGTTCGTAAACCAGAACTCGTGTGTGACTTCGAACCCGGCGCGGATGCGGCCGAAGTCCCATACGGGAGTGTCAAAGACAATCGCCGGGATCTCACCGGGCTTCAGCACGACCGTCGGCTTTGGAGCGGGGCTGCGCCGCGGAGCCTGCGGGAGAGGCCGAGCGCTCTTGGCACCCTGGTCGCCCATCTTTTCCTTAGGAGAGGGAGGCCCTTGGATTGCCTTGCCGAGCCTGGGTCGCTGGGTTTTGGGGGCGCTGGCTTTCGCGTCTGCGCGTCGCGGCTGGGCCGCGGCGCGGTCCGCGTTTGGCTGGTCTTCTTTCTTGGGATCGGCCTTCTTCTGGAGACCGCTCTCTTGCCCGGGATCGTTCGGGGCTTGTGCCAGAGCGGTCTGCCCGACCGCCAGCACGGCGACAACGGCGACAGCCGCAGCGCCTGCAATGATGGGTGATCTTAAGAACCGTTGGAACGTCATGTGTACTGTCTCCCACTACGAGTCCGGGTTTCTCATCTTGCCAGGAAGTACCTCGCCATCCTGACGACGCCGGGATTCGGAAGGTCTTCCTGCGTCTCTAGTCGCAAGTATAGCTGAAGTCCATGAGCTGACGGTGTAACGGGTCTGTAACGTCCGACCACCGAGTCTGGCCAGAGCCAAGCCGACGAAGCTCCTGTTTCGCAGGCCGGCAGCCTGAGTGGTAGGACGGTGCAGGTGCGCGCGGGTCGGAGGATATCGGACGTTGCTGCGCGGGAACACGCTCTCGCCGGACGCCATGCCTTGAACGAAGACAAGGGTCGCGGCGCAGCGGCATGGCACCGGACGAAGCGCCGCGGTAGCCGATGAGAGCATCGCCTCGGCCGACACAGATCGCTACTTCTCGGACGCGCCCCACAAGACCGACTCTTTGCCGGCCGCAGGCGTGATGAAGTGGCTTGCCTTGCCGAAAAGGTCCTTGCGCAGCACGACGCCCAAGGGCGTTGTGTAGTAGTTGTGCGTGTAAGAGGCATAATCCGCAACGGCGCCTTGCCAATCCCGACCTCCGTCTTCGGCCTTGCGGAGGGCGTAATAAACGCCGTCGATGTGGCCGTTGTGCCGCGTGACAATGTCGGCGATGAGGATCTCCTCGGCCGCGGCGCGTACATACTTCCAGTCAAGGGCGCTGGCGTGGAAGACGATCCGATGCAGGTCCTCGATTCGGCGCAGGATCCTATGGAGGAAATCGTGATCGAGGATTGCCTGACGAAGTCCCCGGAGTTGCTCCTCGCCTATCAGAGACATTGGGTAGCCCCAATCCTTATCAAACGAAACGAATACATGCTGCTGGATAAACCGCCGTCGGCTCGGAGACGCAGACCTCCATGCTACAGGACACCGATGAGAACGACAAGCCGTGCGATAGCGCAGCAACGGGATCGGTTCTCGGCGTCCAAGAGACTTTCAGCCCTGTTTGACGCCCGATCGGTCGCTGTCTAGACTTTAAGTGACCGTAGCATTACCAGACGTGCCCACGGCAACTGGGGCGAAGGCCCACACCGGCCGATACAGAGTCTCATGGCCGCCGTCATGTTGGGGGGGTCACAGGGCGTCCGGGGGCTCGGATCATATCGCTCCCTCAGCGTCGATAAGGAACCGCAGTGCCTAGCTTGATGATACTCCAGGGCCCGGACAAGGGTCGCCGCTTACAGACACGCGGGGACACGTTGGTGCTGCTCGGCCGTGCCAGCGACTTGCTCCCGCTGACGGACTATACCGTCTCCCGTCGCCATGCCGAGTTGCGCCGCACTGGGCGAGGATGGCGGATCGAAGACATCAAGAGCGCGAACGGTACCTATCTGAACGGCAAGCGGCTCGAACGGCCAACGCGTCTGAAGCACGGCGACCAGATCAAAATGGGGTCAACGCTGATCGTCTGGGACGGCAGCGAAGACAAGTCGCTCGACGTTTCCGGCGAGGGCGCGACGATCATCGCGGATCTCGTGGATCTCGACGCCGGTTCGCGGCGACAGGACGCGTCGATCATCGGCTCGGTCGCGAGCGGTGACGACAGCATGATCCTGGCCTCGCCAGCAGCAGCGGAAGCGGTCCGCTCCTGGCGGGTGGTCTCGACGCTTCTGGAAGCGGTGGGCGCGGTTGACTCGCCGCACCAGCTTATCGAGCGCGTGATGGACGTCGTGTTCGAGGAGGTTCCCGCGGACCGGGGTTTCATCCTCATGAAGCAGGAGAAACGCGGCCGCTTCGAGACCGAGGTCGTCAGGCATTCGGCGGAGTCGCGGGACAAGATCCGTGCCAGCCGCACGATCGTCGACCACGTGATCCAGAACCGCGAGGGCGTTCTCTGTTCGGACGCCACGAGTGACGCACGTTTCAGCAGCGCGGACCAGAGCGATAGCATCCACGCGATGGGGTTGCAATCCATCATCTGCGTGCCGATGATCGCCCGTGAAGAGGTGCTCGGCGTGATCTACGTGGATTCCGCCATGAGCAAGCATATTTACACGGAGGAGCAACTTCGGCTGGTGGCGTCGATCGGCCAGATGGCGGCGTTGGCCATTGAAGACGCGAAGCTCGTGTCGGAGCGTATGCGGACGGAGCGACTCGCGGCGGCCGGTGAAACCGTTGCGGCCCTTTCGCATTACATCAAGAACATCCTCCAGGGCATGAGGGGCGGATCGGATGTCGTGGGCATGGGGCTCCAAAGCCGTCAGCTCGATACCGTCAACGAGGGTTGGCAGATCGTCAACCGCAACCTGGACAAGATTTACTCGCTGACGCTCAACATGCTGGCGTTCGCGAAGCGGCGCGAGCCGCGCCTGGAACTTACGCAGCTCGGCCCGTTGGTCCTCGACGTGATCAAGTTGGTGCAGCATCGGGCGGACGAAAAGGCCGTGATGCTGAACTGTTCGGTCGCCGATACCATGCCCCCCATCTTGATGGACGAGACCGGGATTCACCAGGTGGTGATGAATATCGTGACCAACGCGATCGACGCGGTGCCGAAGACGACGGGGGTCGTCAACGTGGGCGTCTACTACGACGCCGAAGACCAAACCGCCGCCCTGACCGTCGGCGACAATGGACTCGGCATCCCGAAGGATGTGAAGGACAGGGTATTCGAAGCGTTTTATTCGACGAAGGGACACGGCGGCACGGGCTTGGGTCTGGCGGTGGCCAAGAAGATCGTGGACGAGCACCAGGGTTTGATAGAAGTGAACTCTGTCGAGAATGAGGGCACGCTGATCCGTGTAATTCTGCCGGCGGATTCCAGAAAGCAGCTCACCGGAGACGGCACCCACGGTCCCGCGGCCTGGACGTGATGCTTCGCCAGGCGAAGAGCCGCGGACTTCAGTCCGCGCGGTTGTTCTCGGCGCGATGACACTCATGATCTCACGCATGGCGGGCGCCGGATCAGAGCCGCGCGCGTGAGCAAGCGGTCAGCGCCCCCGATCCGAGCCCCGAGCGCAAGCGAGCGGGTCCGAAGACCTACAGTCTGTCCGCGAAGACCCCGCGCCGGCGCTTGGGGCTCCGATCAGCCTCGCAGATAGTGTCATGAACCCGGCTGAGCCTTGCGTCTCTTTTCCGTGAATTTTCCCCAGCCTGTGCGAATCCTGCCGAGCCGTGGGAGGTTTTGTGAGACGCAATCCCCCAATCGCTGCTGGCACGAAAGTTGCCCCTATACTCCACTACACGCTAGAGTAACCGGTTTGGGCTTTTCCCGGGCCGCTTGCGGCAATCGGGTGACTCGGAGATTCGACCTATGTTCACCATCGTGGACGCCAGGCAACTGGCCTCAGATGTCAAGTGGTTCAAGATCGAAGCGCCGCTCGTCGTCAAGCACAGACAACCCGGCCAATTCGTCATTATTCGCCTCGACGAAGGCGGCGAGCGAATACCGCTCACGATCGCCGACACCGACAAAGAGGCTGGCACGATCGAGCTCATTGTCAAGGCCATCGGCGCTACCACGACGAGGCTCTGCCGCTTGGGCAAGGGCGACACAATCGCGGACGTCATGGGTCCGTTGGGTACGCCCACCGAGATCGAGAAGGTGGGACATGCCGTGCTCGTCGGAGGCGGCGTCGGTACCGCGGTGATCTATCCGCTTGCCGCGGAGCTTCGCCGGATCGGCAACTACGTCTCCTCTATCACGGGCGGCCGGACCAAGGAGTTCGTCGTCCTGGAGGAGGAGTTGAAGAAGGTCTCCGACGTGGTGTACGCCTGCACCGACGACGGAAGCTACGGCTTCAAAGGCACGGTCGCCGACAAGCTCGTCGAGTTGATGAACGACAAGACGCGTCGCATCGGCGCCGTTTACACGGCCGGCCCCGTTCCCATGATGAAGGCGATCGCCGAACTCACCAGGCCGACCGGAATCAAGACGATCGTCTCTTTGAACCCGATCATGGTGGACGGAACAGGCATGTGCGGCGGTTGTCGCGTCTCGATCGGCAAGGAGACCAAGTTCGCCTGCGTCGACGGACCGGAGTTCGACGGGCACCAGGTGGATTTCACGGAATTGGCCGACAGGCTCACCGCCTACCGGGATCAGGAAAACGTATCTTACGACCTTGTCCGGAGTGGGAAGTGTCGCAGCGAGGCGAAACTCCAGGAGACCCTGGCGTCCGACTCCCATAAGTAGCGTCCGACCCCCGCGTCGGACGACAATCCGAGCCCCGAGCGCGAGCGAGCGGGTCCACAAGTAGCGTCGGCCCTCCGTGGCCGGCGAGGATTGAGAAGTCGGTCTCCAACGACCGACAGCGGCGTCGGGGAACGAAACACGCCCGAAGCGCAAGTAGAGTTTCAGCAGAAAGGGCCAACCAGATGGCGAAGCTGAAGGCAAAAGAGCGGATGAAGATTCCTCGGCAGGCCATGCCCGAGCGCGATGCCGATGTCCGCAACCAGGACTTCGACGAGGTCAACATCGGTTTCGGGAGTGAACCGGCGAAGTGTGAGGCGGAGCGGTGCCTGCAATGCAAGGATGCCAAGTGCGTCCACGGCTGCCCCGTCGGCATCGATATCCCTGTGTTCCTCGACCTCATCGCCTCTGGCGACATCAAGGGCGCGGCGATCAAGCTGCTGGAGGCCAACGCCCTGCCAGGCATCACCGGCCGCGTCTGTCCGCAAGAGGAACAGTGCGAACAGGTCTGCATCCGCGCCAAGGGCAAGGGCGAGTCCGTCGCGATCGGCCATCTCGAGCGCTACATCGCCGACTGGGCTCGGGAGAATCTGGACGTCAAGCAGATCCTCAACGAGCCTTCCGGCTTCAAGGTCGCGATCGTCGGTTCAGGCCCCGCAGGCCTCACCGCTGCCGGAGAGCTCGCCAAGAAGGGTCACGACGTGACCGTCTTCGAGGCGCTGCACGAGCCGGGCGGTGTTCTCATCTACGGCATTCCCGAGTTCCGCCTCCCAAACAAGATTATCGCCGCCGAGGTGGATCGCCTCCGCCAGATGGGCGTCAAGATCGTCTGCAACGTCGTCATCGGCCGCACCTTTACCGTCAACGAACTGTTGGAGCAGGAGGGCTTCGACGCCCTCTTCATCGCCAACGGCGCAGGCCTGCCGATTTTTATGAACATCCCCGGCGAGAACCTCAAGGGCGTGTATTCCGCCAACGAGTATCTCACCCGCTCCAATCTCATGCAGGCCTACCGATTCCCCGAGTGTGACACACCGCTCGTTCGCGGCCGGCAGGTCGTCGTCATCGGCGGGGGCAACGTTGCGATGGACTCCGTCCGCACCGCGAAACGCCTCGGCGCCAAGGAGGCGACGCTTGTCTACCGCCGGAGCCGGACCGAAATGCCTGCCCGTGAGGAGGAGATCCACCACGCCGAAGAAGAGGGCATCGTTTTCAAGCTCCTCTGCAATCCGGTTCGCTACCTCGGCACGGATGACGGCTGGGTCAAGGGCGTCGAGTGCATCCGCATGGAACTGGGTGAGCCCGACGACTCCGGCCGGCGAAGACCCATGCCGGTCAAAGGCTCCGAGTTCATCGTCGACTGCGATGTGGCGATCCCCGCGATCGGCACGCGTGCGAATCCGCTGTTGACTGCGACAACACCGGAACTCAAGGTCAACAAGTGGGGCTACATCGAGGCCGATGAATCCGGCGCGACGAGTATGCCGGGCGTTTTCGCCGGCGGCGACATCATCCGCGGCGCGGCCACGGTCATTCTCGCCATGGGCGACGGCAAACGATCCGCCGCCGCAATGGATGCGTACCTCCGATCAAAGAAGCCTGTCTCAGCCGTCTGAGCAGAGAGAGTGTGGTGTCCCCACCGCCCGCAAGAGAACGTGTGACAACCCACGGAGGTTATTATCAAGTGTCATAGTTATGACACTGTGACGATGCCCGTTCGCAGGCGGCGCCCGGCCCGATAAGCACGCTCCCACCATTATCTGACGTCCGCACGCGGTCCGCCGCCGCCTCCCCGCCGAATTCACTTGACCGATTCGCAAACGTATTGGAAGTTTACTGGGACGGACTGGATCGGCGACGTGCGTCGATTCCGAATTACTGAGGACGGTGGAAAGATGTTGACCGCGGTCTCAGCAGAATTGCCGGCCTACCTGCTTCCACCCAAGGCAGGGGCGGAAGGCCGACCTACATCGGTATCCGAGTCAGGTCCCGATGTCCGGGTGAGCGTCTCCACACGTGGCGCGACCGCCGCGCAAGCCCAGCCTGCCGGCAACGGCCTCTACGGACCCGACGGCCGGTTCGTCGAAGCCGCCGCGCAACGAACAGGGCAGCACCCCGCCACACAAGAGCAATCCGGCACCGACGCCGTTGCCTACGACGGCGCGTCGTCGGGCGCATGGACGACCCCCCACGCCAGGCACGGACAGTTCGCTGACTCGGCCGCCGACACACGGCAGACCCTCCTGACCCTCCAGTCTCGAGAATCCCACGTGCGAGACCTCGGGCTCTCGGACTTCGACGCGATCATTCCCCCGGCCGCAAGAGAGGAACTCCGCTCGCTCGCCGATCGTGTCGAACGCAAGACCGAAGGCGCGAACCTCGACGCAAACGAATACAGGCAGATGGCGGAGTTGATGTCCCGTGTCGGTCGCCATGACGAAGCGATGAACGCCATCGCCAAGGCCGAAGAACTCGAGAAGGGCAGGCAATCCGACGAGCCGCGTGAGACCTCGCAGAGTCGCCCGGACACCGTCGCACAGGAGGCTGGAGCCGCCGAAGACACAGAAGGGTAGCGTCCGACCCCCGCGTCGGACGTCTGATCCGAGCGCAGGCAAGCGGGTATGAAGACCTATAGTCTTCCCCCGCACCCGACATCTCCACCAGCCCGAAGCGCGAGCGAGAGAGCAATCATAGCCTCGCCCGCACACGACGATCCGTAGCGTCGGCCTCCCGTGGCCAACGTATGCGCGGAGGAACCCTTCAGTCGTACACGTCGCCCCCTGCGGCGGTCGTGCGCTACATCCGCAACGAACTCGGAGAGAAGAGCCGCGGGCCTTCAGCCCGCGCGGCCATTCCGGGAGAGAAACCTCTCGCACCTTCGGACGGCCGCGCGGACTGAAGTCCGCGGCTCGTCGGCTTGCCATACCCCCTCAAACACCCTGCACCGAGAGCTTGTCGCTCAGGTATTCCACCACGCGCGACTTGTCGATTCGCTCCTGGTTGCCTGTGTCGCGGTCGCGGACTGTGACGGTGCCGTCTTCTTTCGTCTGCCCGTCCACCGTGAAGCAATAAGGCGTGCCGGCCTCGTCCATTCGGGCGTAACGCTTGCCGATGCTGGCCTTCACGTCGAACGCCGCCGGCCAGCGTTTCTTCACGTCGCGGTAGATCGGCTCGGCGATCTCGGGCAGGCCGTCCTTGTTGACCAGCGGGAAGATCGCCGCCTTGATCGGCGCGAGACGCGGATGAAACTTCAACAGCTCCGGGCTCGGCCGCGACTCGTCCACCGTGTACGCCTCGCAGATAAACGCCAGCGTGCTGCGGTCCGCGCCGGCCGAAGGCTCGATGACCGTCGGCAGGAAGCGGTAGGGGGGCTCGGCCTTGACCTTCTTCGCCTCGGCCTTGTCGGGGAACTTCGCCTGGTCCCGTTGCCATGCGTCGTCGTCGAAGTAGGTCAGGTCCTTGCCGCTGTGCTTCTGGTGCTTGCCGAGATCGTACGTGCCGCGATGGGCGACGCCCTCGAGTTCCTGCGGCTCGTCGGCGAAGGGGAAGCAATACTCGATGTCCGTGCAGACCTTACTGTAGTGGGCCAGCTCGTCGGCGGTCTGCTCGCGCGGGCGGAGGTTGTCACCGGCCAGGCCCAGGTCCGTGTACCACTTGAGCCGCACATCCCGCCAATACTCCCACCACTTCATCGCTTCGTCGTCTTTGCAGAAGAACTCGATCTCCATCTGCTCGAACTCGCGAGAACG
>JBDRKQ010000219.1:0-2330 GCA_043813895.1 Planctomycetota bacterium | reverse complement strand
TACTCAAGAACGCCGCTGACGCCGTACTGAGCAAACTCAAGGTCAACGACCCGCTACTCGACTTGGCGCGGCGTCTTGAGGAGGTCGCACTCGAAGACAGTTACTTCAAGGATCGCAACCTTTATCCAAACGTCGACTTCTACAGTGGGATCATCATGCGGGCAATGGGCATACCGTTGGACGTGTTCACCGTCATGTTCGCCATAGGCCGCATGCCCGGATGGATCGCGCACTGGAAGGAAATCCACGACAGTGACAGCCGAATCCACCGGCCACGCCAACTCTACACAGGCCCGACCAAACGCGACTACGTGCCTGCGAATCATCGCCCGGAGTGTCCGATCGAGGCACTGCCGATATACTCGCAATAGCCGACCGGCCCTGAATTCCACCCGGAAGCTGCCCCAACCGCCCAAGAGCCCGGCGATCAGAATCGCCGGCTGGTGCGCCTGTGAGCGTGCGTGGTCTGAAGGGTGTGAGTCCCTTTCAGGCATACGCTCTCCGGCCTGTAACCGACTGTAACTGCGTCGCCGTGAGGCGGGGTGGAGAGCAGCAGGAGGTGAATGACCAGTCCGTAGGATGACGAACACGATTCGGCCGGACGTCTGTGGCGAGCCTGCTAGCCAGTGGCGAAGCCTGGAGCCCGACAAGGGCAGACCCCCCACGCTGAAGGGTAGCGTGTTAAAGCGATGGTGGGACGGCGTAAGGTGATTGGTGACGGAATGGTCAGGAAGGCTACGCACGTTAAGCAGGGAGACCTGCATGGCGCCATGACGGCACTCGTTCCCAAATGGGACGGAGGTCTGGCCATGCAGGAGTCAGAGCGACCATAGTAGCGAAGAAGTTCCATAACAGGAACGGAGCGAAGGGTCGCAGGAAGATGGATGTGTAATGGCCAGACCAGCGGAAGACAAACCGGCGCGAGTGACCCACAACAATGGGTCTCAGCAAGCGGGAAACACACTCGACCGATGGTCGTGGGTGGAACCGACGGTCTGGACAAAACGCATGTTGACGGCGTTGGAAACAGGCAACGTGAAAGGAGGCGTATGGTTCAGGTTGATTGACAAGGTCTGGTCACTGCGGAACCTGTCGTCGGCATTTGCGAAGGTAAAGGCCAACGCAGGAGCAGCAGGGGTGGACCACCAGACGATCGAGATGTTCGATCGAGACTACGAAACAAATTTGCAGAAGCTGCACGAAGCACTTCGCCGCAGGAGGTATCAACCTCGGCCGGTGCGTCGCGTATGGATACCCAAGTCGGGCCGAGCGAAAGGCGAGAAGCGACCGCTGGGTATTCCGACGGTACGTGATCGAGTAGTTCAGGCGGCGTTGCGTCACGTAATAGAGCCGATATTCGAGCGGGACTTTGCCGAACACAGTTACGGTTTTCGTCCCGGTCGCGGCTGCAAGGACGCGTTGCGTCGCGTTGATGCATTGTTGAAGGCCGGCTACACACACGTAGTCGATGCCGATCTGAAAAGCTATTTCGACACGATACCACACGAGCGGCTGATGCAGATGGTGCGGGACAAGATCGCCGATGGTCGAGTACTGGAGTTGATCGAGTCGTACCTGAAGCAACAGGTGATGGATGGCCTACAGCAGTGGACACCCGAATCGGGCAGTCCACAAGGGGCGGTTCTATCCCCGTTGTTGAGCAATATCTATCTGAATCCGCTGGACCAGTTGATGGCGGCAGAAGGTATTCAGATGGTGCGATATGCCGACGACTTTGTGCTTCTGTGCCAAAGCGAACTATCAGCCCGCAAAGCGTTGGAGCGTGTGAAGCGGTGGACGGACGAAAACGGCCTTACACTGCATCCGGACAAGACGCGGATCGTGAACGCGAACGAACAGGGCTTCGACTTTCTCGGCTACCGGTTTGACCGCGGTCGCCGTTGGCCGCGAGACAAGAGCCTGCACAAGTTCAAGGACACGATACGCGCCAAGACCAAGCGAACCAACGGAAGTAGTCTTCAGTGGATCATCACGAACGTCAACGGCACGACCAAAGGCTGGTTTGAATATTTCAAGCACAGCCACCGCAGCACCTTCCGGCCTCTCGATGGCTGGATTCGCATGCGATTGCGCAGCGTTCTGCGTAGACGCAGAGGCGGCCGAGGGCACGGGCGAGGTCGGGATCATCAACGTTGGCCCAACGCATTTTTCACGGCTCATGGGTTATTCGACATGGCAACAGCCCACAAAGCCGTCCGTCAATCCGTTTAGCGGCGCCCATCAACTGGAGAGCCGTGTGCGGGAGACCCGCACGCACGGTTCGGAGGGAGGGGGGGCCGGGAACTCAACCGGTTCTCCCTACCCCTATT
>JBDRKQ010000218.1:0-61008 GCA_043813895.1 Planctomycetota bacterium | reverse complement strand
GCTTCGCCCGGTGGCTCCGATACGGATCGTTCGCGGCTCTCGTACTCCAATTACGGCTCGACAGTTGACCTGCAGGGTTGGGGCGAGAATGTGTACACGACCGGCTACGGTGGCCTGTACAGCGCCGAAGGGAAGAACCTCTGGTACACGGCCACTTTCAGCGGGACCTCCAGCGCGTCGCCGATTGTTGCCGGGGCGTGTGCGATCCTCCAGTCTGCGCACCTGTCCGGCGCAGGCAGCTTCCTGACGCCGGCCCAGGTGAAGAGCAACCTCCAGACAACGGGCTCTCCGCAACAGGCGGGAACCTACCCCATCAGCCAGAACATCGGCCCCAGACCTGATGCCGCCGCCGCGCTGTGCAACGCACTGCCTGCGGTTGACGCGGACAGTAACTGGGTTCCCGACCTCTGCGACCCGTTTACCACGGAGGCGTGCTGCTTCACCAATGGCGCTTGCACCGACACGACGCCTGCGAATTGCTCCGCTTACGGCGGAACGTCCCAGGGTGTGGGGACGGCCTGCGCGACGACGACGTGTCCGACCGGGCCGCCCAATCAGGCATGTTGTCTACCGGGCGGAGGCTGCGTGGACACCGACGCGGCGACTTGTGTCAACACCTACAGCGGTACGCCGATGGGCCTCGGGACAACGTGTGCGACGGTGGTGTGCGCGTCGACGGAGGCTTGTTGTTTGCCGAACGGCTCCTGCGTGGATATCAATCCCACGACCTGCATCAGCCTGTATGGTGGTACGCCGATGGGTGCAGGGACAACCTGTGCGACGGTCCAATGCCCGCAGCCTCCTGTCGCCTGCTGTATGCCTGACCTGACCTGCCAATACGTTCCGGCGGGGAACTGTGCGGCGATGGGCGGCTGGCTCACGCCGGGCGGTGTTTGCCTGGGCGACAACAATGGCATCCCCGGCGACGATGCCTGCGAGGACGGGCCGCCAGCATTCTACATCGAGTTCTCGCTGGACATCGGCTCGGATATCGAGTTGAGCGACCCGAACATGAACGGCAACGAGGCCGCTGATCCCGGCGACGTTTACTGGTGGAAGAGCAGCCCGATCATTCCGCCGGGCCGAGACGGCTTCAAGGATGATCTCCGAATCTTCATCAACACGGACCCCTGGCCCGATCCGCCGGACGCGACCCTCACGACCAGGGTGCCCGTTGGCTTGGGCTCGAGCGAGGACTACCACGAGTACTTTGATCTGGACGGTCACGACCAGACCGATTTCACGCTCAACGACGCCCAGTTCCCGATGCCCTTCATGCCATCCCAGTGCGTGCACGATCCGAAGTATCTTGCCGTCTCGTTCGATGACGATATGGGCCCAGGGTGGCCGGCCCTTGACGTGCCCGTGACGCGACCATCAATGGCTGGCGTGAGCAGCTACGGCAGCACGCCCGGTCAGGACGAGATCGTCGGCGTTACCATGGACACCACGCCGGTGCTGCCACCGTTCCCCATCATGAACGTCTATCCGGTGGCGGACGAGATCACTGTGCATCAGAGCATGGTGCCGAACCCGGACGGGATCGAGGAACACGACGACGACGTGGACTCGCTAGACACCGTGCCCGACGCAGAGACATGTCCATTCTGGTTCTTCAGCCCGGACCATGAAGCCAACTACGGCCTGGACCCCGGCGGGATCTACGAGGTCACGCTTGCCGGCCCGGTGCAGGTGATCGACGAGGCCTTCCATCTCGGTCTTCCGGAAGAGACCGACATTGACGCCTTCGAGTTCACGTGGCTCGAGAATCCCGACCAGCCCGGGATGCCTTTCCTGGCTGTGCTGTTCAGTGTGGACGATGACGACCCGCTCACGCCGCTTGACGAATCCGGCGGTCTGGACCCGACCGCGATCTTCGTCTCCTGGATGACGGGCTTCTGGATGCAGTTCAGCGATCCGCTTGGCGACGACGTGGATGCGATCACCATCTGGCGTGAATCGTACGAGCCGCAGCCGATTGGCGCCTGCTGCTTCTCTGACGCCTCGTGCACCGACGCAATGACCGAGTTTGACTGCGTGAACAACAACGGCAAGTGGCAGGGCGCCGGGTCGCTGTGCGTAACGTCGAACTGCTGCCCTTGCCCGGGCGACCTGGATGGCAACTACGTCGTCAACGGTCTTGACATTCAGTGCTTCGTTGATTGCCTGATCGGCGGCGGCGTAGCGGCGGGCTGCAACTGTGACTGTGCCGACATGCAGCCGGACGGTCTCTGGGATATGGCCGACGTGGCGCCTTTCGTAAACGAGTTGCTCAACACCACGATATGCACGTGGCCGTAGCAACTGCGGTTTCTCCGCCCTTACCGGTGCGAGTGGCTGAGCACATGGCTCGCTGGCCCAGCCACTCAATCCGGGCGGCGGTGTGACCCGAAGGACTCCGGCCGGCCGCGCGACTGCAAGCGGCTGGCACACACGGCTCGACTTCGCATCCCCCGATCGTGGGAACACCGACCAGACCCCTGCCGGAAACCCACGACCGGGGGTTCTTGTTTTGTTTGCATCACACTCTGCACGGAACCGGTTTGCCGAGAATCCTGTCTTGGCACGGGCCTGAAGGCCGAGAGCGGATTCTCGGCAAAGCGAGTGCTCGCGCACTCACCTCATACCCCCTCATTGTCGTTGCGGCCGAGAGCGGCTACCCTGGCCCGCCGCGGCACGCCTGCGTGTCCTGTGCGAACTCGGACTCGATCGCCCCATTCGGCCACCCGGAGTGAACGTGACGCCCGCCACCAAGACATGGCTCATGCGGTTCATCAAGCTCGTCGTGTGCTGCTGCGCATTGTGGTATCTCAGCGGCAAGGTCTCCCTCAACAACTATGTTCGCCTCCGCGATGCCCCCGAGGTCAGACACCTGCTTGTCGTCGAAGATCAGGAGAGCGTCACCATCCGCGATGCGGACGACGGGCAGGAGCACGACGTTCCACGCGACCAACTCGCCGAGCCCGGGCAGCTTGAGCGGGGCCAGCGTTCCATCGAGTACGGCCTGAGGTACATCGTCGTCCGAATCGAATGGTCGTGGGCGCTGTGGGCCTTCCTGGCCGTTGCGCCGGCGGCCTTCGTCATGGCCTGGCGGCTTCGCATCCTTCTCAAGACACAGAATATCTTTGTCTCGTTTCGCGATGCGACCCTCCTGACGTTTGCCGGGAACTTCTTCAACTTTGCCTTGCCAGGCACAACCGGCGGTGACTTTTACAAGGCCTATCACATTGCGAAGCAGACGCACAAACGGACCGAAGGCGTGACGATCGTGTTTCTCGATCGCGTGATCGGGCTCATCAGCTTTCTCCTCCTTGCAGCCGGCGCGGTCTTTGCCTCGTGGCACACGGACATCATCGGACCCTACGGCCGGTGGGTCGGCTATCTGACGGGTGTCCTTATTATCGGCTCCTGTGTTTTCTTCTCAAACCGCCTGCGGCGCTGGATCCGTTACGAGCGGCTCCTCGAGAAGCTTCCCTTTGGTGACCTGCTTCGCCGGGTGGACGAGACTGCCTTCAGCTTCCGCTATCATCCGAAGGCGACGATTCTCGCGCTGGCCGGCACCATCCTCCTGCACTTTGTGGTCAGCCTCTCCCTTTATTGCCTGGCCCGCGGGCTGGGGGTCGAGCCCTCGGCGGGCCGAACCTGGGCCGATCTTTACCTGGCCTGCCTCCTGTGTTTTGTGGTGGGGTACCTGTTCGCCGCGATCCCGATCAGCGTCCAGGGATTCGGCCTCCTGGAAGCGGTCTTCTACAAGATCCTCGTGGACGGAGAATGGACGACCGCTTCTGTCATGCTCGCGCTCTCCCTCGGCATCAGGATCATCCAGATCATCTGGGCTCTGCCGGGCGTGGCGGTCCCGTGGTTCGGCTTCAAGCGCCCGACCAAAGGCCTCGCCGAGAGAGACATCTCGATCGCCGAGGGCGCCAAGATGGACGAACACGGCGCTGGCGGCTGATCCCTGCGAGACAGCATCGCTTTGTCCGGGCGGAGGCCCCTGTTTCGGCAATCCAACAAGGCGATTTCACCTCGCGGGGCGGTTGACGCCGATGATGGCCATTCGCTAGACTTGCGGACCGTCGCGTGGGCAGGTGCGTTGCACTGTCTCGCATTGACAAGTGAGTGGAAGCAAGATCGTCGCGCCCGGCGACTGGCGGGCGCGAACCCAGGCATGTCCCGGACTGTTGCGCGGCTTGTCGAGGTGGCTGCGCCGGCCCGAACGTCCGGAGCCCCGTATGAGCAACCAGGAGACACCCGACCGGCCGCCCAGCTCGTCGGGTCGGTGGGCTGCGGGGGCCGGGCTCGAATTGGCTGCCACGATGGGTGGCGCGTGCTTATTGGGTTGGTGGATCGACAGGAAGTTCGATACCGAACCTTGGGGCATGGTCGTCTGTGCGGTGATCGGAATCGTTGGCGGCCTATACAACCTCATCCGACGGTCTGTGCGAGACATGCTTCGCCAAAACCGCCGGAAGAGCGGCCGTCGCCCGGATTGCCCCGGTGACGACACGGGTGCTTGATGCCGGCAGCCGAAGACATGCGTCGGACCGCGCGGCGGATCTACTGCTGGCCGCTGGCTGGCTGGCTGGCGCTGATGCTAGTAGGATACCTGCCGACGCGGTGGAAGGCCGGCCCCGGGGGGCTGGAGGCGATGCTGGTCGGCCAGGCAGTGGTTGTCGCGGTCGTTTGCGGAACTCTGTATCCCACGATGCGTCGCATGGTAAAGAGCGACGCGAAGAGGCGTCTTCAGATGGGATTGGCGGCAGGCGTCGTTCGCCTGCTCGTGACGGCGGCCATTGCGGCCGTCGTTTTGTGGAGCGACGTTGTTGACCCGGCGGTGTTCCTGTTGTGGGTGGGCATCGCGTACATCGTGATGATCGGGGTCGAAACCCAGGCCATCATCAAGTGGGGCAAGGAGCTCGGATCGCAAACATGAACTACCTCGTTCTGGCATCAGGCGATAACCCGCTCACGCACGTCGTTGACCATCCGTGGATCAAGATTCTCGACGGTCGTTTCACACTCATATCCAATCATGTCATCATGATGTTGATCGCGGCCGTGTTGCTCATGCTCGCGCTGCCGCGCATCGTGCGTGCCAAGAAGGGCGTCGATGAGGTCGAGCGACACACGCCCACGGGCATGCAGAATCTCATCGAGACGATTTGCTCGTTCCTCCGAGACTCCATTGCCAGGCCGAACATGGGGGCCTATACCGACCGCTTCATCGTCTACATCTGGACGGCCTTCTTCTTCGTACTGACCTGCAATCTGCTGGGCCTACTGCCGCTTGATCCGATTACGAAGCCGATCTTCGGCCACGGCATCTACGGCACGGCGACGGGCAACATATGGACGACGGGCACCCTCGCGCTTTGCACGCTCGTCATGATTATCGTGAACGGGCTGAGGCTGCACGGGATGGCCTACGTCAAGCACTTTTTCATGGGCCCGTTCCCGATCAATCTCCTGATCGCCCTCCTGGAGGTGATCGGCCTGGCCGCGAAGACCTTTGCACTCTGCATCCGGCTCTTCGCCAACATGGTCGCGGGTCACGTTCTGTTGGCCGTGCTCGTTAGCTTCATTGCCATGGCCGGCGCGATCGGCGTGGCCGTCGGGTTTGCGATCGCTATTCCCGTCGTCCTGGGCAGCGTGGCCATCACTTTGCTCGAGATTTTCGTCGCCTTCTTGCAGGCGTTTATTTTCACCTTCCTCAGTTGTGTCTTCATCGGTATGGCCGTGGACATCCACCACGAGGACCACGACGAGGCGGGCAGTGGAGAACATGGAACACAGGAGGTGCACGCGGCACCCTGACTTCGCGGTGCCGGTGCGTGATTGAACAACGAACGATGACGGAGCCTGGCGCCTGTCGATTCGGAAGAACAGCCCGGGCAATCTCAGAGGAATGAAAGGACGAAACTCATGATGTGCAGGGTGATCTTGTTCGCGTTGGTTGGTGTGTGTGTCCTGGCCGCCCCGGCAATGGCGGCCGATGGTGACGAAGCTGCCGTGGAGAAGGCCACCGGCTCCCGCTTTTTCGAGAACAGCGGCGCCGCGATCTTCGGCGCGGCCATCGGCGCCGGGTTGGTCGTCATCGGCGCCGGGCTTGGAATCGGCCGAATCGGCGGAAGTGCCGCTGATGCCATGGCGCGACAGCCCGAGGCCGCCGGCTCCATCAACGGTGTGGCGCTAATTACGGCCGCGATGATCGAAGGCGCGACGCTGTTCGCCGTCCTCGGATGTTTCTTGGGAATCATGGCCGCGAAGAGCCTGCACTAGTCAGGCTTTCAGGATCGGAGAATCCGGGCGCGGCCGCAGGCGGCTGCATTTCACTCCGTTCGCGCATGGTTGTAACGCGGCCTCGCATCGGCCCGCATCGGGAATGATGAGATATGAGCAAGACACCTGTACGGTTGGCATGCCTCCTCGTTTCGTTGGTCGCCTCGGCGCAATTCGCACTGGCTTCCGAGGAAGGCGGCGCCGAACCGAGCATTTTTGCAGGCGATCTCGGGAACGCCATCTGGACGCTGGTCATCTTCGTCGTTGTGCTCTTCGTCCTGGGCAAGTTCGCGTGGGGCCCCATCCTCAAGGCGCTCCAGCACCGGGAAGAGTTCATTCGCGATTCGCTCACTTCCGCCAAGACGGAGCGAGAAGAGGCGCGGAACCTCCTGGACGAGTACACCGAGAAGCTGAACAAGGCTCGTGAAGACGCGTCCGCCATTGTCGAGGAGGGCCGGCGCGACGCCGAAGAAGTCAAGAAGCGCATTGCGCAAGAGGCAAGGGGCGAAGCCGACGCCATCATCGCGCGGGCAAAGCGCGAAATCGGCCTCGCGCGAGACAGTGCCGTCAAGGAACTGCACAGCCGGACGATCGAACTGGCGGCGGCGGTGGCGGGTAAGATCGTGCGCAGGCAACTGACGCCGGCCGATCACAAGGACCTGCTCGACGAAGCGATCGCGGATATGCAGAGCCTCGACAACTAAGGGGCATTCCGCGAATCACGGCATCATGCCGGCGACTGGCAGACGGCCAAGACCGCGCGACGCCGATCGCGCGACGCCCACGATTGGAAGAACATGCCTTCGCAATTCGACATCACGCAAACCGCCGCGGCCATTTATGCCGAGAGCCTGATTCAATTGGCCAGCGAGGCCGGTGAGGCTGAGGAGATCGGCCGGGAACTCCGCGATCTGAAGCGGATGTGGCAAGAGGATCCCGGTTTCGCCGCCATGATGAGTTCGGTCGCGATCGACCTCGCCGCTCGGGGCAAGACGATCCGAAACGCGTTCGGAAACGGCCGCGTCTCACAGCTCACGCTGAACCTGCTCCTCGTGCTCAACGACAAGCGCCGATCCATGATCCTCCCTGATGTCTGCGACGCCTACAGGCACAAGCTCGACAAACAGCTCGGTCACGAGGAGGTGCATGTTTCGTCGGCCACGCCGCTGGGGGACGAGCAAAGGGCCAGGCTCCGCGACGAGATCCGACGCATCACCGGCAGGGAACCCGACTTCGTCGAGCGCGTCGACCCGGACCTGCTGGGCGGGGTCACCGTGCAGGTGGCCGACCAGGTTTATGACATGTCGGTCCTCCGGCGTCTTCGCGACATCCGCATCGCCCTGAGGCAGGCCGCGGAGAAACACCTGCTCACCGACATCTCCAGATTCGTGACGGAAGGATAGACGATGAAGATACAGGTTGACGAGATTACCTCAATCATCAAAGAGGAAATCGCGCAATACCAGGAACAGCTCGAGGCGTCCGAAGTCGGGCGCGTCATCGCCGTCGGCGACGGCGTGACCCAGGTCTACGGCCTCACGAACGCGATGGCCGGCGAGATGATCGAGTTCGAAAACGGCGCCATCGGGCAGGTGATGAACCTCGAAGAGAACTCCGTCGGTGCGGTCGTGCTCGGCGACTATCTCGGCGTGAAGGAGGGAGACACTGTTCGCACGACCGGCAAACTGCTCAGCGTCCCCGTCGGCGACGCGGTCATCGGGCGCGTGGTTGACCCGCTCGGCCGGGCACTCGATGCGAAAGGCTCCATCACCAGCGATCGCCGCTGGCCTTTGGAGTTCACGGCGCCTGGCATTGCCGAGCGCCAGCCGGTCAACCAGCCGCTCCAGACCGGTATCAAGGCCATCGACAGTATGATCCCGATCGGCAGAGGCCAGAGAGAGTTGATCATCGGCGACCGGAAGACCGGCAAGACGGCGGTTGCAGTCGACACGATTATCAACCAGCGTGACTCGGGGGTCATCTGCGTTTACGTTGCGATCGGCCAGAAGGAATCCACGGTCGTCGGCGTCGTCGAGACGCTTCGGGCGCACAACGCGATGGACTACACCATCGTCGTCTCGGCATCTAGCGCCGACCCCGCCCCCCTGCAATACATCGCCCCTTACGCCGGGTGCGCGATGGCGGAGTACTTCATGTACACGCAGGGGAGGCACACTCTGTGCGTCTATGACGACCTCTCGAAACAGGCCCAGGCCTACCGTCAGTTGTCGCTCTTGCTTCGCCGGCCGCCCGGTCGAGAGGCCTACCCCGGCGACGTGTTCTATCTTCACAGCCGGCTTCTCGAACGGTCCTGCAAGCTCGCCGAGCGAAGGGCCGTTGTTCCCGTCGGGGACAAGTTCAAGGAAGGCGGTGTCAACGGCAAGACCTACATCGGCGTCCCCGGCGAGCATGCGGCCAAAGAAGACGCCAAGGGGATGGCGGGGCATGAGGTGGTCGTTGACCCCACATCTGGCGGCTCACTCACCGCCCTGCCGGTGATCGAGACGCTCGAGGGCGAGGTATCGGCCTACATTCCGACGAACGTGATTTCGATTACGGACGGGCAGATTTACCTCGAGCCCGACCTGTTCTTCGCCGGAGTCCGGCCCGCGGTTAACGTCGGCATCAGCGTGAGCCGCGTCGGCGGCAATGCCCAGGTGAAGGCGATGAAGAAGATCGCCGGCTCTCTCCGGTTGGACCTCGCTTCGTTCCGCGAACTCGAGGCCTTCGCGCAGCTCGGCACCGACCTCGACGTCGCCACCCAACGGCAGTTGGACCGTGGCGCGCGCATGGTCGAGCTGCTGAAACAGGGCCAATACAGGCCGTATCACGTGACCGATCAGATCATCAGTATCTTCGCGGGCTCGAAAGGATACCTGGACGACCTGCCGCTTTCCAAGGTCGCGGAGTTCGAGAAGCAGTTGCTCAAGCACTTCAACGACGAACTGCCCGAGGTCTGGGAGGAGCTTACGGACAAGAAGGTGATGGATGACGCCATGGATACGAAACTGAGCGAGATCATCGGCACATTCAAGAAGCGATTTTCTTCGGCGGAAGATAAGAGGTAATCGGCAACCACGAGATGACGCCCAGACGTTCCCACATCAACGCCTTGCAGAGCGATCCTGAGGAGGACCCCGCCCATTCCAGATCGCCCTCGACTGGTTCCGCGTCAGTACCGTCTCGTGGTTGCGTTGCTGGCGGTCGTTGTAGCGATCCATGTTTGTCTGGCCGTCGAGCGATCCGCGAATCTGCTCGAACACGACGAGGCGATTTCTCTCCTCGTCGCGGCCGGCAAGTCCGATCGGATTCAAGGTCTTTATGCCGACCTCGACAGGCTTACCATTCGCCCGGCGGGCGAGTTGCAGGACCTCTTGCGGCCCGCTCACAACACGAGCACCGGCGACGTCATTCGTTCGCTCTCCCACAACGATATCCATCCACCGCTCTACTTCCTGATTCTTCACGGGCTGGCGACGCTGGCGCCGGATCAACACGCCGCCTATCGACTGTTCGGCACTCTGCTCTTCCTGATTGCCGCGTGGCTCGCAATGCGGTGGATCTGGCCGCGCGCGGCGCCCGTCGCGAGGCTGCTGGGCCTTGCCTGGCTGTTAGCCACACCGGTGATGATCGGAATCGCGACGGAACTACGACAGTACGCACTCGTATGCCTGGGCGTCGCAGTCAGTCTCGCCGCCTTGATCGCGCTTTGGGAGGAGCGAAAACCCGCACGACACACAGTCATGCTCTTGGCGTTGGCGCCCGTCGTGCTCTTGTGGACGCAATACGGCACGGTCGTCTGGATAGCGGCCGCCTTTCTGGTGGCGTTGGCCCACTTGCTTTCGGGCAAGTGGCGGCGTTGGCCGATCCTGGCGGTCGCCATGCTGCTCTCAGCCGTTCTCATCTCGCCTGTGCTCATTTGGGGACAGGAGACGATTCACACACACGCCTCGCCCGCGTCCGGCATGGCGTTCGGGAGCGCTGCTTCGGCAATTGCCCGCGGCCTGACCGAGGCATGGTGCTCGCTGCCCTGGGCCTGGAGGAACTCGCCCGCGCCGCCGATCATGGCCGTGCTCATGTTCGTTTTGACTGCGGTCTTGGCATGGCGCCATGGCGGGGCGGTCGACCGTGCCTTGTGGTGCGCGGCTGTGGGCTGGTGCGCGCTGTGGATAATCCTATTGGCTGCCGGCAGAATCCCGCCCCACGCCGTCGAGGCGAAGCACCTCGCTCCGCTCGTGCTCGTGTCGGTCAGTCTCGTCGTCCGCGCTGCGTCGGGGGGCAGGCGGCCCTGGGTCAGGCGCACGGCGATCACCGTCCTGGTCGTCTCGCTCGCGAGCCACGTCCTTGGCATCTGGCAGCTCTTCGCCCGCCCGACCGACGCGCATCTCGTGGCGGCGCTACGCAGCGCCGACTGCCTCGTCATCGATACGCCGAAACGCGGCTACGCACTGCCGCTGATTGCCGAGATGAAACCCGACGCTGCCGTGGCGGTCGGCGGGGCGGACGTCACGCTCGAATGTTGGGAAGCGCTGGAATCGCGGCTTCCCGAAGACCGACTGGTCCTGGCCGAGATCGACTCCTGCCACGAGGGCAAACGGAATCCGCTCTCGCAGAAGGTGTTCGATCGGCTCGCCGCACGGTATCTGGAGGTCGTCAGTCTGCGAGAGGGCCCCAGGAGAACGATCACCAGTTTCAGGCATCGCCGGGCGGTCAACACGGAACGACGGCAATCGGAGTGATGATGGAACGTACGGGCGTCGTCTTCATCCTTTGTTCTACATTCCGCATCCTTCCGAGTATCCGAGGGTCGTTGGATGGCTAAGGCTCGACAAATCGTCAAGCGCCGCAAGGCGGTTACGAATATACGCAAGATCACAAAGACGATGCAGTTGATCGCAACGGCCAGGTTTCAGCAGGCATACAACCGTGCCGTCGCCACCAAACCCTACACGCAGAAGATCACGCAGCTTGTGGAAGAACTCTCCGCCGCGACGGGGGACGAGGTGCACCACCCGCTGCTCCGCCAGAACCCGGACGCAGCCAAGGATCTCCTCTTAGTCCTGACTTCCAACCGGGGGCTCTGCGGCGGATACAACGGGAACGTCCTTCGCAGGGCGATCCGCCACTTGCAGGATGCCGGCGACCGCGCGTGTGAATGCCACGTTGTCGGGAAGAAGGGGATCGCATACTTCAAGTTCCTCGGACGTGAAGTACGCCGCGCGATTACGGACATCGACGACCGACCGCGTTACGAACAGGTCGAACCCATCGCCAACGAATACATGAACCGCTACATTGCCGGCGAATTCGGGTCGGTCAGTGTTGCCTATATGCGGTTTATCTCGACCGGACGGCAAGTTGCCGAAGTGATCAAGCTGCTGCCGCTCAGCCGAGAGAGTGACGCGGGCGGCGCGACGTCGCCCGGCCCGGCCGGAACACACGCGCAGGCGGTCCAGTACGAGTTTTCTCCGCTGCCGGACGAACTCCTCAAAGTCTTGCTGCCGCAGACGGTAAAGGTGCGGCTGTTCCAGTGTTTCACGGACGCGGCGGTCAGTGAACAGGTTTCCCGTATGGTCGCGATGAAGGCGGCCACGGACGCGGCGGGCGACATGATCAAGCTGCTCTCGCGGCAGTTCAACCGGGCCAGACAATCGCAGATTACATTGGAGTTGCTGGATATCGTGGGCGGTGCGGAAGCACTGAGCTAAGCAGTAATAGCGAATTGCGAAAGGCCGCGTTTGTAGGGTTCATCAGATGGCAGCATGGTTGAGAGCTTCGCAGGGAACGGTTTGGCCATCGATTGTGGAGTCATGAATCCACCCGTGCGTCGGGTTCGCGACATTGAGGAACGGAGCTTTCGTTTTGCGGTTCGAGCAATGAAGTTGGTACGCGCCCTGCCGGATGACACCGCGAGTCGGGTTGTGGCGAGACAGTTGGCAAAGAGCGGACGAGCATTGGTGCAAACACCGAGGAGGCGCAAGGATCACACTCGCGAGCTGAATTCGCCCGGCGGATGAATATCGCGCGATCCGAGGCAAGAGGAACATTGTGCTGGCTCCGCCTGGCTGGTGAAGCCGGTTTGGTCCCGAAGAATCGTCTTGCTGAGATGACGTTGGAAGCTGAAGAACTCGTCAAGAGTCTTACGACGATCGTGAAGAAGACCAGAGGACACAACTGATTGCGAACCGTGGAGCGATTGCCGGCTCTTTCGCTATTCGCAATCCGCTATTTGCTATTGCCCGTTAGGAGCAGGAGATGATTGCCACTGAGAAGAACGTCGGCCGCGTCACACAGGTGATCGGGTCTACCCTTGATGCCGAGTTCCCCGAGGACAGACTGCCGAGCCTGTATAACGCCTTGCACGTGAACGTCCAGAGGATGGTCGGTACCGAGTCCGTCGAGCAGACGCTCTCATGTGAGGTTGCCAGCCACCTCGGCGGCGGACGAATCCGCGCCGTCGCACTCGGCAGTACCGACGGCCTCAAGCGCGGCGCCGAAGTCATCGACACCGGCGGCCCTGTTTCCGTCCCCGTGGGCTTGGGCGTCCTCGGCCGCGTCTTCAATCTCCTCGGCCAGCCCATCGACGGTCGCGGCGACGTCGATGCGAAGGACTGGCGGCCCATCCATCACGCACCGCCCGACTTTGCCGACCTCACGCCCAAGACCGAGCAACTCGTCACCGGCATCAAGGTGGTCGACCTGCTTGCACCATTCGTCCGTGGCGGAAAGACCGGCCTGTTTGGCGGCGCCGGCCTCGGAAAGACCGTCATCATCCAGGAGATGATCGCCCGAATCGCCCGCGAGCACAGCGGCTATTCGGTCTTCGCCGGCGTCGGCGAGCGAACGCGCGAAGGAAACGACCTCTGGCTCGAGATGCAGGAGGCGGAGTTTAAGGACACCGAGGGCAAGGTCAAGAAGGTCATCGAGCACACGGCGATGGTCTTCGGCCAGATGAACGAGCCGCCCGGCGCGAGGCTGCGCGTCGCACTCAGCGGCTTGACCATGGCGGAGTACTTCCGCGACGAGTCCGGCGCCGACACGATGCTCTTCATCGACAACATCTTCCGATTCAGCCAGGCCGGCTCGGAGGTTTCCGCGTTGCTCGGGCGCATGCCCAGCGCGGTCGGATACCAGCCCACGCTCGCCACCGAGATGGGCGAGTTGCAGGAGCGGATCACGTCCACGGCCAAGGGCGCCGTCACGAGCGTACAAGCCGTGTACGTCCCCGCGGACGACCTTACGGACCCCGCACCGGCGACGGCCTTTACCCACCTCGACGCCTTCATCGTCTTGGCCCGGTCTATCACGGAAAAGGGCATCTATCCCGCCATCGATCCGCTCGCGTCATCGAGCCGAATCCTGGATCCACAATACGTTGGCGAACGGCACTATGCGTGTGCCCAGGAGGTCCAGCGAATCCTCCAGCGATACCGGGACTTGCAGGACATCATCGCGATTCTCGGCGTCGATGAGTTGAGCGAAGAGGACAAGCTCGCCGTCGCACGTGCGCGGAAGATCGAACGCTTCCTTAGCCAGCCGTTCTACGTCGCGGAGCAGTTCACCGGCTTCCCGGGCAACTACACGCAACTCGAGGATTCCATCAGGAGCTTTGAGGAAATCTGCGCCGGTAAGCACGACAGCCTGCCCGAACAGGCGTTCATGTACGTCGGCTCCGTTGATGAAGCCGTCGAGAAGGGCAAGAAGCTGGGGGCATGATACGGCGACGCAAGTAGAGCAGTTCGACAGAGAATGTAGCGTCCGACACCCGTGCCGGACGTGAGTTGTAGCGTCGGTCCCCTGCGGCCGACGACGAATACCAACGGCCATTGCCGGCCGACAGGGGCGTCAGCCGCTACGAAAAGAGTAGAGATCCCCGCTCAGCGGCGCGTAGCTCGGATCGTCGCGCCAGGGGCTTCGATTCGGTTGGTCGCCCGATCCCAGATTAGGAGCGGACCCCGCCACATCGTAAGACGCTGGTTCACCTCGTCCTGATCGGTGATTCGTGCGTCGAGATTGGCAACCCCCTCCAATCGCACTTCGTTGATCTCGCTGAGGTACTGCAAGTACTCGCCCATCAGGCTCTTTGTGTCTTCCTGTAAGTGCACCGCGTGCTTGGCAATGAGTCGTTTCAGATCTGTCGCGCGGACCGGCGACGTCGGCGAACTCGACGAAGAGGATTCCCGCGCTGCCGTCACGAACTCCAGAAGAAGATGCCCGCACGAAAGGCGGGCTTTGCGCCCCTCGCCGAGGCGATTCCGATCTTCTCGCGTGAGACCCGCGGCAGTCGCCAACTCCTCACGCATCACCATCTGGCTCCCGCTGCAGTGCACCATCTCGACATCTTCGTCGAACGCAACGAGCCCGCGATCGAGGAAGAAGTCCATCGAGTTCTTCCAGGTCACGCCTGTCTGGCTGGGGCCTTCGTTGCGAACGGCACTCATGAGCGGCGCGCCGCCCACGCGTTTCACCGACAAGCTACCTCCCCCGCCCGGCAGGTCAAACTGATAGTCCTCGATCAGCAAGCCGCCCGCGCCTGGCACAGACATCTGCTCTCGCGCGAGGTCCGCCACGATCTGATCACCGCTCACCCACAGACCGCTGAGCAGGCGACCCGGCTCACCGTCCGGCGAGTCGCCCGATGCATAGTTCCGACTCATCGCCTCGGCGTGGCCTTCGGCAACCACGTGCACGGGCCGCTTGCGCTCGCGCCCCAGCAGCGTCGGGTCGGTGGTCTTCACCCTCGCACGATCTCCGACGATCTTGTCCAGAATCCAGTACCGCTCGACGAATCCCTGCTTCTTCTTCTCTCGCACGGGCGGGACCCGGCCGAACCGGACGGTGAGTTTGTCGCAATCCATCGAGAACGATTGTGACTCGCTGTGAACGTCTCCCACGAAGACCCCGTAATCGCGGGCCATGCGGAACTGCATCTTCTCCACCCACGTCGTCTTCACGGATGCGGGGTTTCGCAGCTTGCGGCCTGTGAAGTCCTTCCGCGTCATCATCCAGGACTTGCCGGGGCCCGGCACATCAACGGATTCCCTGTCAAGGTCCACCTCGACGAGATGCCCGTGTACCGCCACCTCCCCGAACCGAACGCGGGCGAACGGCTTCGACGCATCGGCTGTGATGGTTGCGTGAACCAGACGGTTCCCACTTCGCATCGAGCAGACCAGCGAGTCCGCCCGGCTGACCTTCAGGTTTCGCTCGACATCGCGGATTAGGACGTCACCACTGGCATCCAACGACTCGATCCCAAGGCGAGAGTCCCCCAGAATCGCAAGGTCGTCACCGGCCGAAGCGCGATCCGAATCTCGTACCTCCGTCATCACGACGTGCATCTTCTCCGCACGGACCTCACGGCCCGGTTGCGTCACCTCCACCCCGCCCTCGGCGTCAACGATGTGCGGAATGTTGCGGCCCGTGGGCGTCACAATCATCTCCGCGTCCAGCCGTTCGGCGGCAATCTCTTCCTTGCCCCGCCGCAGCCGCACCTTACCCGCCATGTTCAGGTGCTCGATATAGTCCGCCATTCCGTCGGAGGATGACGGCGCGCCGAACGTGACGGCCAGCTCCTTCGCCGAAACCTCTTCTTCATCCCGCTTGATGAGGACGTCCCCGTGAAACCACGCCCGCTGGAGGAACTCACGCTGCTTCTGTTCCCTCAATCCCGTCGACGGGTTCGTCTGCAGCACGGTGTGTCGTCCGAGCTCCAGGTCCACCCCCCTGGACCACCGGATCTCGACCGGCTTCCGCTTCTTCCCGGAGGTTGCCTTCGCGATGTCCGCGCCGGCGGCGTTTGCGCTACCGGCATCCGCTTCGTCGATAATGGACGGCGTCCGCGAAAGCGACGCGAACACGTCGTCACCCTCCGCCCCCGTGACTTCCTCCTCGCCGGAATCCACCATCATCCCGGCACCTTCCACCAGGGCCAGGCCGCGTTTCTGGTCAAAGAAGATCTCTCTGCCCGCGAGCTTGCGAGCCGTGTTGACGGCCAACTCGACAGGCTCGGCGTCGCTGCCTGCCAGCCACACCTGTCGGCGTTCGTGCCTATACACAAGCTGCTTGCAGGACGCCGTGCCCTGCTCGCTCTCGACATGCACGCGCTCGCCCGTCGCAATCGCGTCGAACCGCTCCCCCGTCTGCTCGGCCGGCTGTACCTTCAAGGGCCGCAGCTCGAGCGGACCGTCCCAAGTCAGGACCAACTTCGTCAGGTCTTCCTCCAATGGCACAAGCTCGTCCTGTTCGCGGGCGGGCGAAGCGGACTGACCCCCGGGGGGGGGCTCAGGTTCTGCCTTCTGTCGGCGCCCGGAACCCGTCATCGCACGCTGCCGCTCACCGAAATCGAAGTTGACTTCCAGCTTGTCCGATTCCAGCTTGCCGATCGTCCGAAGGCCGTCCCGCTGCTCCACCACAACGTCATTCTCGAACACAGCCCTGTACGTGTGGATCCGCTTTCGGGACTTCGACTGCAAAAGCGCAAGCGCGCGGGCCTCCAACGAGTCCTCACCGGCCTTCCCCGACCGCGCCTCATCCTTCATCGAGGCCAGCGCCTCGGCCAACTCCCCTTGATCGCGCAACGGCTGAGGCTCGCCAGCCGGCTGAGGCGCCGATACGGACTCCGCCCCAGGCGACAGCGATCTGGGCTGGTTCGTCAGGACTACGCCGCCCTCGAACCGGATTTCCGCGGCCGCCTCGTCGGCCGTGACGGTCTTGACCGACATCGGCTTCATCGCCATCGCGCGCGCGCCGGCGCCCTGCGCTCCGTCGCCTGTTCCCCTGTTCGTGGCGATCTTCCCAGGCACGACCGCCTCCGCCCCCGGCTCCGAACCAGGGGGCTGAACAGATGCGACGGAATCCGGAGCATCGCCGGCTCCATCGAGATCCACGGCACCTGCCGGCAGGCTGCTGGTCGGCGATTCCTTCGCCAGCGCCGTCCCACCGGTTCCGGAACCCGGCGTGCGAATGACCTTCTCACTCTTTCCGACGGGCTTTGCGGTCCGCTGTGTGCCCGGCAACCCGAAGTCCACCATCTTGCCGCCGCGCCGCAGCGCCATCCTCCCCCCATGCTCGAATTGCAGGATGTCGAGCCGGTTGTCCACCTGGTCCCACTGGACCGTCAGCCCGCGGACGCCTTCGATGCGAATGTCGCGACCGTCAACCAGGACATCGCCCTGCGAAATCAATTCCGCCTGGTCCAGGTCGAACTTGGCGTCCTCCATGTCGATGTGGATCAACTCCTCCGGATGTGTGTACCGATCCGCCAGATCGGGATGCGCCTCGCGCCATTCGGTCGTCGTCCGGTCGATCGTGATCTTCACGCGTCCCCGAAGCCAGCCGCTTTGCGGTTCCAGCCGATTTCGCGACCTCCGCGCGAGCACCAATTCCGCTTCATCCGCGCTGATGTACGTGATCTGCCCGCGCGGCATGAATAGCTGGATCAGCAGATCCTTGATCCGATACTGCATCCCGGAATCCGAGGTCGGCTCCCAGTTCTTCGCCTCGAGCTGGTACTTCAGCCGGCCCGTCACGTCGTCGTAGATTCGGGCAAGCGTCTGGTCGCCGGGCCGAAACGGTATGTCAACATCCTGGATCGTGCGGGACTCCTGCGTCGTCGGCAACGAAACGAATCGACGAACCGCCTCCGTGGCTTCCTCACCCGAAGAGACTTCCTCATTCCGGTCGCCACTCGAAAAGACAAGGTACGCACCGACCGCCAGGGCAAATGTGACCAATGCGAGTATGACCTTCTTGTGCATCCGTGAGCCTCACTTGCCTTCAAAAAGCGTCGACCCGCTCCGACCACGTCCCGTTATGCCGAAGGAGACGCTCGATCGCTTCCGCGACCGCGCCTTCCCCGCCGCGTCGCTGGGTAACGTAACGCGCCGCGCGCTTCACGGACGCGACCGCGTTCGCCACCGCGATCGGATACGCCGAGCGACGCATCAATGCCAGGTCCAGATAGTCGTCGCCCACAACGCCCGTCTCCGCGTCCGAGACGCTGTGCTCCCGGCAGAGCGCCTCATAGGCCGGTACTTTGTCCGCTACACCCTGGGTAACGGACGCAATGCCGAGGTCTTTTGCCCGAGCCGAAACCGCGGGCGATTCCCGGCCGCTGATCACCGCTACGGTTCCCCCACCCGACGTCCAAAGGCGGATTGCGGAACCGTCCTGCACCCAGAACGTTTTGACCTCGTTCCCGCCCCGGTCGTAGGGCAAGGCGCCCGTTGTCATCACACCATCGACGTCCAGAATCAACAGCTTGATCGCAGCCAATGTCTGCCCTTCAGAAAGGCGTTCCAGTCCCTCGCGTGGTTCGCCGCGGCGATCGAGACCAAACCGGGATTCTAACCGGCTTTCGGCACTGATTGAACAGCCTCGACACGAAAGGAGAATACGCGGCCAGACCCGATTCCCCACCCCGATTGGGCTGGGGTAACCCGCGCCACGGCTCTCAGAGTTGCCCCAATGCGCGGTACAGGTCCGCCTTCAAGTCCTCGATCGATTCGATCCCCACACTCAGACGGATGATCCAGGTCTTGTCTCCGGTCGCCGGATCGGCGACCTCCAGGGGGATCGCCAGGCTCTCGTAGCCCCCCCAGCTCACCGCGATGCAGAAATACTCCAAGGCATCCACGATGCGATGCACGCGCTCACGGCTGCTTCCGCGCGGCTCGAAGCTCAACATCCCGGACTGCCCGCGCATCTGGCGTCGCGCCAGCGCCGACTGCGGGCAGGATTCCAGGCCCGGATAAAACACGCGTGCCACACGCGCGTCACCTTCCAACAACCGTGCGATCGCCGCCGCGTTCTTCTGATGTCGCTCCAGGCGAACCGACAGCGTACGCAATCCCCGCAGCATCAGCCAACTCGTGAACGGGTCCGCCACACCGCCGAGCAGTTCTCCCTCCCACTTCGAGAGCGAGGCGATCCGCTCCTTCGAACCGACAACGAGCCCGGCGACAAGATCGCTGTGGCCCCCCAGATACTTCGTCGCCGTGTGAACGACCAGGTCGACGCCCAGAGCGATCGGGTTCTGAAAGAGCGGCGTGGCGTTTGAGTTGTCGCAGATCGTCGTGGCGTCATGCTCCGCTGCAAGCGAGGACACCTGTGCCAAATCCTGCAATTCGAACAGCAGGCTCGACGGCGATTCCAGGTAGATCAACTTCGTGCTAGGCCGCAGCGCCCGGCGAAACTGATCGACTTCGGTCCCGCGCACGTAGCTCGTCTCGATGTTGAACCGCGGCAGGTACGCGCTGAGAAACTCGCGCGTCGGGCCGTACACGGTCTCGACCGTCACGATGTGATCGCCGCTCTTCACGCTCGACAGCACCGCCGCCGAAATGGCCGCCATGCCGGACGCAAACGCCCGCGCGGCTTCGCCCCGTTCCAACGCGGCGATCTTCCGCTCCAATAGCGCCGTCGTCGGATTCGACACGCGCGTGTAGACGAACCGCGGCGACGCCGGATCCTTGAAATGCGAAAACTGCTCGCAGTCGGGATAGGTGAACGTCGAACACTGATACAGCGGCGGCGCCGCTGCGCCGGCGTGACGCTCGCGCTCCTCCGCGAAGTGAATGCACAATGTTTCGAAGCCCGGCCGGCCTTCTTCGTCCACAACTCGACTCCTGGAACATCGCTCAAGCCGCCTTGCTCGAGCGAGCGGGATCATACCGACCCGTTCGAGACCGATCAATTGACCGCGAGAGGTAGCGTCGCCCGCCCGTGGCCGACGCATGCGCGGAGGAAACCCCATGCTGCTGCGAGAATCCCTTCTCGCACCCACAGCAACGGGAATCCCTTTGCGTAAGCACCGCAAGAAGGGAATCCTCCTACCGGTGGGGCCGAGAAAGGATTCTCGGCCCAGCGACGGTCAGGCAACGCAGCCAATCCCGTGCTTGCCGCAAACGCCCTGGCCGTGGTACGCTCTATCCGGACAAACCAGGAATTGACCCCCGGCCACACAGAGGCCTTCGACACGTGATCGTCATCATCGATAACTACGATTCCTTCACCTATAACCTCGTCCAACGACTGGGCGAGATCGGCATTGACGACTCCGCACTGAAACACGAGATCGTCGTCCACCGAAACGACCGAATCACGGTGGATCGCATCGAGCAATTGGGTCCCACTCATCTGATCATCTCGCCTGGCCCCTGCACGCCGCGCGAAGGGGGCATCAGCAACGACGCCATCCGACACTTTTCCGGCAAGATCCCCGTCCTCGGCGTCTGCCTGGGACACCAGTGCATCGGCTACGCCTTCGGTGCGACCGTTACACGCGCCGATCGAATCATGCACGGAAAGACAAGTGAGGTGTTCCACGACGGCAGGACGATCTACGAGGGCCTCCCCAACCCCTTCGTCGCCACACGCTACCACTCCCTGACCGTCCTGAAGGAAACGCTCGGCGACGACTTCGAACTCTCCGCCTGGACGGACCGGGACGAGTGCATGGGGATCCGCCACCGCGCCGACCCTCTGGAGGGAGTGCAGTTTCACCCGGAGAGCTTCCTCACCGTCGATGGCGCCAGGCTGCTTGCGAACTTCCTGCGATTCTGATCGGACGTACGACGATGCGGCGGCCGAGCCTGCGGTGGACGTCCGACGCGGAGGTGGGATACCGCACTCTCTCAAACTGCCCCCAACCCCGACTCGGTCCGGGCCAGCCCATTCCGGCCTTCTCAGCCGAGGCCGAGGGCGATGCCGACCTGGTGGACCAGAAGCGCCCCGCTGTAGGCTAGTAGGGTCATATAGCCGAACATCAGGGCCGGCCATCGCCAGGAGTTCGTCTCGCGTTTCACGACCGCGAGCGTGCTCACGCATTGGCACGCCAGCACATAGAACACCATCAGCGTCACACCGACTAAGGGCGTAAGCACTTGCCGACCATCCGGCCACTTTGCTGATGTGAGCTTGTCTCTCAGTGCGCTCGATTCCTCATCCGCCTCTCCGACGGCGAACGTAATACCCATCGTGCCGACGAACACTTCGCGTGCCAGAAATGAGCTGAGCACGCCGACGCCGATTCGCCAGTCGAAACCCAGCGGCTCGATGACCGGTTCGATGAACCGACCCAGTTGGCCGATGTAGCTGTGGCTGATTTGTTCGGCCGCAAAGAGGTTTGCACGGCCGGTCGCGTCGTCCGGATCGAGCACGGCCAGCGCCGCCCGTCCTTCCGAGCACATCCGCGACTCATCGATCCTCGGGAAGTAACTCATTGCCCACACGACGATGCAGGCGATGATGATGATCGTGCCGGCGCTGGTGAGGAAGATGCGGCTTCGATCCCACATCGACCGGATCACATGGCTCAATCGCGGTATGTGATACGGCGGCAGTTCCATGATGAAGGTGGGCCTGGGACCCACGAGAAGGGTCTTCTTGAAGACCAGCGCCATGAGCAACGCCATGACGGTCCCAAACAGGTAGAGGCCGAACATCACACCCACCTTCAGCCAGTTGTTGTCGCCGAAGACGGCCGCAATGATGATCAGGTAGACCGGCAGCCGCGCCGAGCAGCTCATGAGCGGCGCGACCATGATCGTCGTAAATCTGTCGCGGCGATTCTCGATGGTCCGCGCGGCCATGATTCCGGGAACGGCGCAGGCGTAGCTCGACAGCAGCGGGATGAAGCTCCGTCCCGCCAGCCCTACGCGGCTCATCAGACGATCCACCATGAATGCCGCCCGGGCCATGTAGCCGCTGTCCTCGAGAACGGCCAACCATAGGAACAACATGCAGATCTGTGGAAAGAAGATGATCACGGCACCGACACCGGCGATCACGCCGTCCACGATCAACGACCGGACTGGTCCCTCGGCCATGTGTGACTCGAACCACCCGCCGAGGATGGCCTCCCCGTCTTCGATCAGCGCCATCACCGGGTCGGACCACGAGAAGACGGACATGAACACGACGAACACGACCGAGATGAAGATCAACAAGCCAAGAAGCCGGTGTGTCAGGACGGCGTCGATGCGATCGGTGATCGTGACGGCGTCGCGATCGTGACGGTGATCGCGCCCTACGCCGCTTGTCCGAACACGGCCGGCAACTTCCGAGATCCATGCGTACCGGGTTTCGATTGCCTCTGCGGCCGCGTCGCCGTCTTGTTGTGAGAGATCCGCCGCCGCGGCGCGCAATTCATCCGCGTGCTGCGGCGCGATCTTCGCCAAGTAGCGTTCGGCGGAGACGCGGCAGGCGTTTTCTCCGGAGAGGTAATCCGACAACCACAACAGCGCGCCGCCCCGAACCGCGTGCGCAGGCGTCGTGGCGGCCCTTTCCATCGCTCTGGTCGTCCGCTCGATCGCTGTTTCAAATGCCTCGTGCAGGCGCCAAGGCCGCCGAGGGGGCTTGTGTCGATCGATTTGTCCGAGGGCCTGACGGATATCGGGGATTCCTTGTCGCTTCCGGCCGACCGTTGGAATAACTGGAACACCGAGTTCCTCGGAAAGAGCGTCACAGTCTATGTGGATACCGCGCTCGGTCGCGACATCCATCATGTTGCACGCAATGACGACGGGCATTCCAAAGTCGAGTACTTGGGATGCAAGGTACAGATTGCGTTCGAGGTTGCTTGCGTCGACGACGAGCAGGACGCCGTCCGGACGAGGGGTGCCGTCCAGGCGACCCAGCAGGATGTCGCGGGCAATCTCTTCGTCCGGGGATCGTGCGGAGAGCCCGTACGCGCCGGGCAGGTCCAGAAGCGTGACGTTCAGCCCCCTGGCAGTCGCCTCTCGCTTCTCGACGGTCACGCCGGGGTAGTTGGCGACTTTGTGGCGCAGCCCCGTCAAGGCGTTGAAGAGAGTCGTCTTTCCTGAATTGGGGTTTCCGGCAACGGCAACGCGCATGTGTTTGCCGCCAGCAGGCTCGGCATCGGGGGCGGCCATCAATGGCCCTCAAGGAAGATGCTCGCGGCCTCCGACTTGCGAATGCCCAACCTGTAACCACGGAGGTGCAGTTCGACAGGACCACCGAGGGGCGCGGCCCGAACCAGACGGACGAGTGTCCCGCTCGTCAGCCCCATTTCCAGCAGGCGGTGGCGGACCTCCGCAGGACCTAAGATGCGAGAGACAGTGCCGGACTCTCCTGGAGAGAGTTCGGCCAACTTTCGAGCTTGGGCTATCATTCGTCTTATGCCTCGGCAGGGTGGCAGCCCTGCTCATTTCCAGCGAACGGCAACACGGCCGGGTGCAACTGAGACTCAATCTCAACCAAAATATCGACTGTCTTGGAGGATGTCAAGAGGTTTTCCAGAGTATCGGGTCAGTTTCTCGCAATCCCCCGAGAAGGCCGGACAGCTAGCCGGAATGCTGTTGTATCTTCAGATTTACGAAAGAGTTAGAGACAACAGAGAAGGTGGGCGCCGCGTTGGGTGGTGCGGTCCTACTAGGGTGAAGTCAGACGTGCGTCCTCGGCGTTGTCCGTCAGCTTGAGTTTCATGACTCGGCCGATCTTGAACTTGACGGTCCGCTTTTCCGGAACCTGGACCCGCTCCAGAGTCTTCGGGTTCTGGGCGATCCGTGCCGCGCGGACTTTGCTCTCGAAGACTCCAAAGTCCCGGAACTCCAAGCGGTTGCCTTTGCCGAGTTCGCCCATGATCTCGTCGAGAAAGTGTTGGATGACCCTCTTTACGACGACGCGTTTGTTGCCAGTCCGGTCGGCGATCCGGTCGATCAGTTCCTTCTTCGTCACTGTCCTCATGGCGGTACCCTGGCAGATAACTGACGTTGTCTCAGGTTTAGGAAGCCGGACAACGAGACTCGTTGGCCCGCAACACGCCCGTCTCTCACCCCACGGCCTTCTCGCCCGTGCGACCTCCGAGAATCACCGTAACCTATACTACAGCAACTAGTTCCCGTCCCGCAAGCGTTTTCTGACACCGCTGGCTCGCCTGTTTTCTCCAAGTCTTTAATTCACGCGATGATACGATCGCAGCGAGGAGAAGCCGCCAATCGGCATATCCGCACAGGAACACGTAACTACTTGACAACACGGCAGTTATGCGCGTAGGCCGACAATCGCTCGAAGCCCGGTTGCGGACTCCAATCTTGGCTGAATCACGCCTGCGTCTCTCCGCCGATCTCGAGCTCCAGGCGGTCGAGGAATTCCGTCGCGCTGGCCGGATCCACGTAGTCCTCGAAGTACGTCAGCGAAATCGTCATGGTGTCGCCGTATGTTGTGTTCGCGACGATCCATCCCGGGTGACAATTCATCGGGCCGCCGCCGGCGAGGTTCGTGATACTGGCGTGCCCGATGCGTGTGACGCTGTCATCGAAGCGATAGCTTGTAAAGCCGGCGGCGCCGCGCGGAATCCGGTGTTCGCTCAAGTATCGCGATACGGCAAAGGGCCACCGCTGCATCGCGCGGAACATTTCCCACGTTGCCGCGTCGCGGCTTTTCCTCGAGTAGTCGGCAAACTGCCGGAGTGCCGCCACGTCTGCACAGCGCCAGTCGTGAAGCTCCGACCGTTTGAACACAACCCAGGGGATCGTCACGTAGTTGCCGTGTACGCCCGGTCTGTGCCGTGGCCGTGGCACCGGCAGCGCTTGTGGAAACAGGAAGTGGTCGCGAGGTCGTCCCCGATCTTCGGCCATGGCGAGGTAGGTTCGCGCGATTCCGATGAGCAGCGCTCGTGTGTATCGCAACGGTCCGGGGCGTGTGCGCTCTTTGGCGATTGATTCGAAACGTCGCCGAAAGTCGGCGTCGTACCGGCGCGTCTGGAAGCCGCAAGCCTTGTGCGAAACGTCCGGCCTCCCAATGAGGCGCGGTTGCCGGAAACTGTCATAGTATGCGTGCCGGAACCGTCCTTGCCATGCGCGGAAGAAGGACACCGGAAACGCGTGTTTGAAGGGCCTGGGATGCGTCGCGCGGGGATCCGGGTCGAGCTTTGTCGGCTCTCCGCACAACACCGCGTGAAGCTCACGCAGTAACACGTGTCCGCCTTCGAGATCCATCAGCGGATGAGCCCAGCACAGGCCCAGCCGATGTCTGTCTTTGCCCGTCTCGACGTGGATCAGTCGGACATGGGGCGCGTGTGTCAGGTCAATTGTCTCACCCATCACACGGCTGATCGGCGCGAGCGTGTCTTCCGACGCTACGCACAACTTGTGATACTCATAGCTGATTGCCTCCTCTGTGTCGGCGTCGCCCGCGACTTCCCAGCAAGCGCGGCGCATAATCGGCGTGAAGCGGATTCGCGCGGACAAGGCGGGAAACGTCCGGCCGACACGCCGGACGGCTGACCGAAGCGCGGCGGAATCGAGGGGTCCCTCCAAGTCGGCCAACAGGACGACGCTCAGCCCGCAATAGCCGCGGCGCCTCAGCGACTCATGGGTGGCGAGGAGGATGTGGTCCACGGGATTGAGGGGATAGCGTTGCGCTGCCGCCACGTCGAGGCTCCGGAGTGAAAGGGAGGCATTCTAACACCGCGTTGGCACTTTGCTTGGTAAGTCGGGTCTATGCACCGCCGCGTTCGGTTTGCCGGCGAGCAGGCCGGTTCGAAGTAAGCCGGCTCGCCAAGTGGGGGCTTATGGGGCGGCGCGGATTACCGGACCTCGCGTCTCGCACCGTGGCGACAGGCCTTCTCTCGCCCTGCCACATTGAACGGCAACTCGAACGGTACGCCAAACAGCACGCCGAACGGCGCGTCTGGCGCTTTGCAACGCCCACATGTCGTGCTATCCTTGCAGGATTCTGTTCTTCCAGGCAACCGCCGATACGGCAAGGAGTTGCAGGCGATGATGAAGTGGCTGCGAAAGCACACCAAGCAGATCATGGTCGTGGTCGTGCTGTTGGCGATGTTCTCGTTCGTTGGGGGCGCCGCCCTTGTCGGATTCCTGTCACCGAAGCAGGATCAGGGATACGCCCGGATCTTCGGGCAGGAAGTGACGCAACGGGATCTCTCCCCGACCCAACGCTCCCTCTCGGTCCTCGAACGCCTGGGTATTCCGTGGCGTTTCGGCGGCGAGGGGATGGGCGTCGGGCACTGGTATATGCTCACGCGCGAGGCCAAAGAGGCCGGTATCGTTGTTACGGAGGAGGAGATTGACAAGGTCATGGATGGCTTTATGCGGCAGCCCCGCGCAGCCGAGATGATCGATAGCCTGCGCAAGCAACAGAAGTTTTCGATGTCGGAGATTCGGCTGGCATTCGAGGGCTACATTGCTGTTCGGAAGAATGCCGATCGCATCGGCGGCTGTGCGATGCCTTCCGAGCCCGAAGTCCGCCACTATGCACGGGACACGGAGGAGAAGATCAAGATTCGCTACGTGCCGTTTAATGCGACCTTCTTCGTCGACCGGGATACGCCCGTTTCGGAGGAAGTGCTGCAAGCGCAGTTCGAAGAGAACCGGGACTTCGCCCCCGAGGACAGCGCGACGGGATTCGGATATCGGCATCCGAAGCGCGTCAAACTCCAGTACGTCATCGCCAAACTTCAGAGTATCAAACCGCGGATCGAGGTGGCTCCCGACGAGGTTGCGACATACTGGAAGGCGAACAAGGCGGAGTATACAAGAACGGAGTATGTGGACGAGCCGGCGCCCCCGACGAGCGCGCCCGCGACGACGGGCCCCGCTGCGACCCAACCCGCCCCGCAGCCAAAGAAGAATCGCATAGAGCGAATGATGAGATTCAGCGAGGCGCAAGACCTCGTCAAGCGCGATATCCAGGCGAACAAGGCCAAGCGGATTGCCGAGCAGGCCATGCGCAAGGTGGCCAGCTCGTTGCTCAAGCCGTGGTACGCCGTGCAAACCGACCAGAAGACAGGCTTCAAGCCGATTCCCGAGATTGCGCGGGACCCCGACCACTTGCGATCCATCTGTGAGCGGGTCAAGCAGGAATTCGGGATTCCGTTGGATTTCGTCGAAACGCCACTGCTTTCCGCTGAACAGATGGGGACTTGGCAGGATCTGCGCGGCGTTGCCACCGCCGGATCCGGCGCCGAGCGGCTCACCATCAGCGATTTCGCGTTCGCCATTCCACTTTTCATGGAAGGCGCCCACGGCGAGAGCGGGTCCAGCCTCCAGCTCTTCCAACCGCCGGATGCCCCGATGATCGGTTCCTCGGGAATGAGCTACAAGTTCGTCAACAACCAGATGGTGCCGGTTCCGGGTGAGATGGATCGCCTCGTCCTCTTTCGCGTGGTCGAGGCCGCCGAGGCTGCACCGCCAGCGAGCCTCGATGAGGTGCGGGCCGATGTGGAACGCGACGCTCGCCTCCGTCGGGCGTTCGATGTGGCGGAACCCGTGGCGAAGGAGTTTTACAGCGTGGCGAGGCGGCTCGGTATCGAGAAGACGATGACGCTGTTCGAGGATTCTCTCAAGGACAAGGGCGTGCGCAAGGTGACAGAGCCGGAGGCATTTGCTCGGCGAACTTCTCTGGCGAAGCTCGGCGGCCGCGAGGAATACCGCAATGCTCTAGTGGAAGGCCTCTCCACGGTTGGTCCCTCGACGGTGAGCGGGATCGGCTCTTCGGAGACCTTCGTGGACGCGTGCTTCGAACTCGCGGATGGGGGATACGCGTCCGTCGACGTAGATGTGCCCACGACCGAACGGATCGATAGGGCGACCACGCAGCCGGCCAGCACCCCCCCGCCGGTTGTTCGCTTGCTGCCTCTTCCGAAGTTGGGCAAGTGGTTTGTGATTGAGCTCGTCGATCTGGAGTGGATTGACGACCAGAAGTACAACTCCGAGTTGCGGGAACAAGCGTTTCAGATGCTCATGCAGGAGAGGGCTGCAGCCGTGACGGACAGCTGGTTCGACACGGACAGTATCGAGAAGCGATGCGGGTTCGAACAAATCCTCGATGAGGAGTCGCCGCCCGACACCGATGAGGGAGTCCAGCGTGGGGGTCAGTCCGAACCGTCCGATTCCTGAGTAGTCCGCGGCTCGGCAACAGGGATGGGGTTCCGGTTTTCGTCGATGGCGACAAAGGTGATTTCCGCGGTCGTGACCGGGACCGCCTCCCCCGGATTCGTGAAACGCAGCGCTTCCACGAAGACGCGCACGACTACCGACGTGCGTCCCACCTTGATGGTCTCCGCATAGAAGCTGAGCACATCGCCAACGAAGACCGGCTCGCGGAACTCGACCCGATCGAGGGCCACGGTGACCACGCGGTGACCGCCGTGGCTTCTCGCCTCGATTGCCCCGGCCTGGTCAATGTAGCTGAGAATCACTCCGCCGAAGATGGTGCCGTGGGCGTTGGCGTCACGCGGCATCACCATGACCCGGATGGCGGGCTCGCGAGCGGCGCCGGAAGTCTGCCCGGACATGTACTGTTCCTTTCAGTTGGGGGCGATTTGTGTCGACAACGCCGGTACGCGTATGTTCTTGGCATCCCATTCTCAGGGGGATCACAGGGGGATTGCAAGATGGTGCCGGGAATCTCTCCTCGGCGCGGGCGGGAACCTGCTCCGAGCGACGGTAAACGCGAAGCACATCGTACGAGGACGGTTGTTTGCGGAAGGCAACACCTCCGTTATGATGGTGGGTAGCCGCCTGTGGGCAGGAACACGTAGAGTCGGTGGCGGCCGGCCGGCGGATGGAACATACGCGAGGATCGACGAATCATGAAAATGCCGAACTTCCGTCTGTATGACACGCAAGCGACGACATCGCTCTGCGTGGCGATCCTGGGGTTGGTATGCATCGCGATGCTCGCGGTCTTCGTCTTCAGAGGCTTCAATGCCGAGAACATGGTAGTGCCGTATAACCCCAAAGGAGGCCTCGGGGTCTATCGAAAGCCGCTCGTGTACGGCACGACCGCCGTTTCAGCCCTGCTGGGTATGACTGCCGGCTTCCTTGGCTACAACAGCCTCGGCCAGAAGCGCAACAGCAAGCAGGGACGGTCGTGGCTCGGTATGACCGCCGGTGCGTTGGTGGTTGCCGCGGCCCCGATCCTGTTCTTCGCCTGGCAGCAGTTCAGCGATCCGATCATCACAGCTCAATGACTCAATCGTCCAGGACCTCAGCCGGTGAAGCTCTGACCTGCGGTGCACCGCCGGCCATGCCGGAGATAAGTCGGAAGGGGGCGGGCAACGGTCTGCCGTGTCGCCTAGCCAACATGGTCCTTCCCGGCACAGGTCTAATCATTCGGCGTCGTGAATGGCTGGGCATCAGCATCGCCCTGCTCTTCGGCATTTGCGGTAACGTCGTGCTGGCAGGTCTGCTCATCGCCCCGGCGGTGTTTCCCGTTTGGCTGACCACACTTGCGGCCATTCTGGCCGCGCTGACCTGGGGGGCTGCGCAACTGCTGCTCTGGAAACAGGGCACGCTTCTCAAACGCCGAATCGACCTGCTCGACTCGCTGCTGCTGGACGCACGCGGCGCGCTGGAACAGGGTGACATGCCGGCGGCGCGCGTCGCCCTGGAGAGCGCTCGTGTGTTGGACGATGAGAACGTCGAATTGCACGTCCTGTGGGCGACGTTCCAACATCTCCAAGGGAACGAGCACGAGGTTCGCAGGGCATGGCAGCGCGTGTTGAAGTTGGACCGTCGCGGGGAATACCGTAAACAGGCCGAGCGAGCAATCGGCGGGGGTTGATTAGCCGGCGAGCCGATCCAGCGTGACCGGCTGTATTAATGCATCCTTTCTCACATTATACCGATACAGGATTGACGAGGGCCACACGACAGGTCCGGTATCCTCCAGCGTTGAAGGGTCCGGTGAAAGGTGCTAGAATTACCGGCCCTTGAGCGACGCGCGCAGGTGGTTCCAGTGCTCCCTCCTGCGAAAGCGGCGGAACGGGAAAACCCGATAACCGCCGGAGAACGCGAGATGGAGTTCGCGAGAGTGGACCCCTGGGAGCACGGGGGCAGGGACGCAAGAAGCGTAGGCCGGGTCGCGGCATCACAACGACGACCCCCATGAAATCCGCGAGAGGTAACGAGAACGTATGTTCGAGCGATTTACAGACCGAGCGCGCAAAGTAATGGCCTTGGCCAACCAGGAGGCCCAGCGGTTCAACCACGAGTACATCGGCACCGAGCACATCCTTCTCGGGCTCGTGAAGGAGGGAAGTGGTGTCGGGGCGAACGTACTCAAGAACCTCGACGTGGACTTGCGCAAGGTGCGACTCGAGGTCGAGAAGCTGGTCAAGAGCGGTCCGGACATGGTGACCATGGGCAAGCTCCCCCAAACGCCGCGTGCGAAGAAAGTCATCGAGTTCGCGATCGAGGAAGCCAGGAACCTCAACCACAACTACGTCGGTACGGAGCACCTCCTGCTCGGTCTGCTGAGAGAGCAGGACGGCGTGGCGGCCCAGGTGCTGATGAACCTCGGGATCAAGCTCGAAGAGGTCCGGGAAGAGGTTCTCAACCTCCTTGGCGCCGGCGTGGACAACGAGGAGCCGGCTTCGCCTGCCGGCGTGGGAACGCCGGAGCCCGGACGCAAGCCCGGCCGTTCCAAGACGCCCGCGCTGGATTCGTTTGGCCGCGACCTGACCGAAATGGCCAAACAGGACAAGCTCGATCCGGTCATCGGCCGGCTCGACGAGATCGACCGCGTGCTGGTGGTCCTCTGCCGCCGCTACAAGAACAACCCCGTGCTTTTGGGCGAGGCCGGCGTCGGCAAGACCGCGATCGTGGAAGGGCTGGCCCAGAGGATCGTTAACAACGACGTGCCGGAATTGTTGGCCGACAAGCGGATCGTCGTGCTGGACCTTGCGATGATGGTCGCAGGCACGAAGTACCGTGGCCAATTTGAGGAGCGGATCAAGGCGGTCATGAACGAGGTTCGCCGAGCCCGCAACATTATTCTGTTCATCGACGAGTTGCACACGCTCGTCGGTGCCGGCGGCGCCGAAGGCGCGATCGATGCGTCCAACGTACTGAAGCCCGCTTTGTCTCGCGGAGAGATTCAGTGTATCGGCGCCACCACGCTTGACGAATACCGCAAGTACATTGAGAAAGACGGCGCCCTCGAGCGGCGTTTCCAGCAGATCATCGTCGAAGCCCCCACGCGGGACGAAACGATCGCGATCCTCAAGGGCCTGCGAGACCGATACGAAGCACATCACCGCGTGCAGATTACGGACGACGCGCTCCTGGCGGCGGTGGATCTCTCCATGCGCTACGTGCCGTCGCGCGTTCTGCCGGACAAGGCCATCGACGTCATTGACGAGGCCGGTGCTCGGATCCGCCTGCGGGCCATGACCAAGCCCCAAAGCCTGACGGGCGTCGAAGATGATATCAAACGCCTGATGCTCGAGAAGGATGAGTCCGTCCGCAACGCCGACTACGAACGCGCCGCCTCCCTCCGAGACAAGGCCATTTCCCTCAGCGCCGACAAGGATCGCATGGAAAAGGAGTGGCACAATCGCCGTAGCGAGACCGACGGCGTGGTGGACGGTGAGGTCATCGCGGAGGTCGTCAGCAAGATGACGGGCGTTCCGCTGACGCGTCTCGAGAAGGAAGAGGCCTCCCGGCTTCTCGAACTCGAGACGGAGCTTCACAAGCGAGTCATCAGCCAGGAGGAGGCGATCAGCGCAGTTGCCCGAAGCGTTCGTCGCTCGCGCAGCGGCATGAAAGACCCGAACCGGCCGATGGGCAGCTTCATCTTCATCGGGCCATCCGGCGTCGGCAAGACGCTGCTCGCGAAACGTCTGGCGGAGTTCATGTTTGGTTCCGAGGAGGCGCTGATCTCCATCGATATGTCCGAGTACATGGAGAAGCACAACGTCAGCCGCCTCATCGGCGCGCCGCCGGGCTACGTGGGGTACGAAGAGGGCGGACAGCTCACCGAACGAATCAGGCGGCGCCCCTATGCCGTCGTCCTTTTGGACGAAATCGAAAAGGCCCACCCGGACTGCTTCAATATGCTCCTCCAGATCATGGAGGAGGGCCGGTTGACGGATTCATTCGGGCGGCACGTCGATTTCAGAAACGTCGTGTTGATCATGACGAGCAACATCGGCGCGGACAAGATCACACACCAGGCGACCTTCGGTTTCGAGAAGCGCAACGAGGATCTCAGCTACGAGAAGATGCGCAACATGCTGAAGCAGGAACTTGAGAACCACTTCAGGCCCGAGTTCCTCAACCGTGTCGACGAGGTGGTTGTTTTCCACAAGCTGACGCACAAAGACCTGACGAGCATCGTCGATCTCGAGCTGAGCAAGGTCCAAAAGCGGCTCAAGGACCACGGTCTGACACTCGAACTCAACGAAGACGCCAAGGACTACCTGCTCGAAAAAGGCACAGACGAGAAGTTCGGAGCCAGGCCTCTGCGCAGGGCGATTGAACAATACATCGAAGACCCCTTGAGCGAGAACATCCTCCGCGGTCTCTACAAGGGCAAGAACAAGCTGATTGCCTCCGTCGAGGAACCGGATGGCGAGAAGAGGCTGCGCTTCGAGGCCTTCGAGTCACCCCAGGATGAGGGGAGTGAGCTGGCGGAAGCCGGCGCAGGCTCCAGCGAGGCAACTTAGCAGTAAGGGAAGCAATTCCGATTTCGCGCACACTCTGCTCAGCTCCGGGATGTCGCATCGCGGGGCTGTTTTTCTGCGCACCGAGACGTGTCGACCGGAAGGTTCTGAATTGGCGGGGCTATCTCGAGTGGCTTACCATATCGCGCCGCGCTGCAGCGTGCGGGTACGGACCACAGCCAGAACGCTGGACCGAGTGACCTTTCTCGGTTCTCCTCTGGTAGAGCGAAGATTCTCTTTGCTGACGTGTGGCGACAAAGTGGAACTTTGTCGTACCCGTATCCCGAAAGAACCAGTGTGATAACGCACTGGCGGTGCCGGCACTGCATGGTAGAGGACTTGCGGCACAGCACGGGAGCGGTCGACCGGTGTCGGATGAGAATCAGAAGTTGATTCGGATCAGCGGGGCGAGGACGCACAACCTGCGTAACGTCTCGCTGGATCTGCCGCGCGACAAGCTTATCGTCGTGACCGGCCTCAGCGGTTCCGGCAAGAGCAGCCTCGCCTTTGACACGCTTTATGCGGAGGGCCAGCGCAAGTACGTCGAATCACTCTCCGCCTACGCACGGCAGTTCCTCGGGCAGATGGTCAAGCCGGACGTCGACCAGATCACCGGCCTGCCGCCGACCATCGCCATCTCGCAGCAGAGTGGCCGGAGCAACCCGAGATCGACAGTCGCCACAACGACCGAGATCTACGACTACCTCCGCCTGCTGTTCGCGCGCGTCGGGACGCCACATTGCCCCAAGTGCGGACGCAGAGTTCATCAGCAAACCGTCGATCAGATCGTCGATGCCGTGCTCGATCTGCCGGAACAGAGCCGCGTGATGGTGCTTGCGCCGCTTGTCCGCGATCAGAAGGGCTCGCACAAGGAGATCATCGCCCGTGTCCAGCGCGAGGGATTCGTGCGCGTCCGCGTCGATGGCGAAGTGCGGGAAGCCAAGGCCGTCCCGCTACTGGACAAGAAGAAGAGACATACGATCGACGTCGTTGTCGATCGCCTTGTCATCAAGCCGGATCTGCGAACCCGGCTGACCGAGTCAGTCGAGGCATCGCTCCACATCGCCGAAGGGCTGGTCATGGTGTCGAGCCAGGTGCCCTCAAGAGCCACCGGCCTTGGCCGGAGGGTGGATGATCGTGAGGCCACCAGCCTCGGGCGACAACACCGGCTCGACACGAGCCGGATCGGTGGGCCGGGGGCTCTTGCAGACGCGTGGCACGACGCAACCTACAGCGAGCGATACGCCTGCGCGCGGTGCAACGTCAGCCTGCCAGAACTCGAGCCGCGCGTCTTCTCCTTCAACTCACCGCACGGCGCGTGCAAGTCGTGCGACGGGCTCGGCACCGTCATGGCGTTCGATCCCGAACTCGTCGTGCCGGATGCGACTGTATCGTTGGAGGAAGGTGCGATCCAGCCCTGGCGAAAGAGCGGCCGCCGGATGACGCCCTTGTACGCGAAGCTGGTGCGGGAGTTCTGCGAGCACTTCAAGGTCTCCCCGCCCACGCCGTATCAATCGGTGCCGAAGGAAATGCGCGATATCCTCATGTGGGGCACCTCCAAGGACGCCGAACGCGAATACGGCTACCACTTCGAAGGCGTGATCCCGAATCTGGATCGCCGCTGGAAATCCACGGAGAGCAACCTCGTCAAGAATCGGCTTCACGCCTACCTTGCCGAGCGGCCGTGTGAGGCGTGCAAGGGTGCGCGGCTCCGGCCGGAAAGCCTGGCCGTGAAAATCAGCGATCTCAACATCGACGACGTCACCCATATGAGCATCGATGCGGCGGCGGGCTTCTTCTCCGCCCTGGACGTCGGCGGCGAGCAATCGAAAATCGCCAGGCCGATCGTCGAGGAGATCCGCCGGCGGCTGCAATTCATGATCGATGTCGGCATCGGTTACCTAACGCTCAATCGAGGCAGCAACACTCTCTCCGGCGGAGAGTCGCAGCGGATTCGCCTGGCCACGCAGGTCGGCAGCGGGCTCGTCGGCGTTTGCTACGTGCTGGACGAGCCGACGATCGGCCTGCACCAGCGCGACAATGCCAGGCTCATCGCCACCCTTCGGCAACTCACCGCGCTGGGCAACACCGTCGTCGTCGTCGAGCACGATGTCGAGATGATCCAGGCGGCCGAATGGATTGTGGACATCGGTCCCGCCGCCGGCGCGCACGGCGGACGCGTGCTCGTCAACGGTCCGCGCGAGACGCTTCTGTCATCGAAGGACTCGATCACGGCCCAGTACCTGCGATCCGAGTTGACCATCGAGACACCCGAGAAGCGTCGGGACACCTCGGCGCGCCATGCCATCGAGGTCAGGAAAGCCGCCGAGAACAACCTGAAATCCATCGACGTTCGGTTTCCGCTCGGGGTGTTCTGCTGCGTGACCGGCGTGTCAGGCTCGGGCAAGTCCACGCTCGTGAACCAGATCATGCTGCCGGCATTGAAGCGGCGCCTGCACAATACGCACGACCGGCCCGGCGCACACGAGCGTATCATCGGCGCCGGCAGGATCGACAAGATCATCGAGATCGACCAATCACCCATCGGCCGAACGCCGCGCAGCAACCCCGCGACGTACGTCGGCGTCTTCGATCTCATCCGCCAGCTCTTTGCGAAGACCCGCGAGGCGAGACTTCGCGGCTACACGGGCGGGCGATTCAGCTTCAACGTCAAGGGCGGCCGGTGCGAGGCGTGCCAGGGACAAGGCACCAAGCGAATCGAGATGCACTTTCTGCCGGATATCTTCGTGCAGTGCGCCGAGTGCAAGGGCACGCGCTACGGGCGCGAAACGCTGGAGATTCGCTACCGCGGCCGATCGATCGCCGACGTTCTGGCATTGCGCGTCGAAGACGCCCTCACCTTCTTCGAGAACATCAGCGCGATCAAGCACCTGCTTCGCGCCCTTTGCGATGTCGGCCTGGGCTACATGTGTCTCGGACAATCGTCCACCACGCTCTCAGGCGGCGAGGCACAGCGCATCAAGCTCGCCGGCGAGTTGGGCAAGCACGCCCCGGGGCACACGCTTTATGTTCTCGACGAACCGACAACCGGCCTGCACTTCGCCGACATTCACAGGCTTCTGGACGTTCTCAACCGCCTTTGCGATCTCGGCCACAGCATCATCGTCATCGAGCACAACCTCGACGTCATCAAACAGGCCGACTGGATCATCGACCTCGGCCCGGAAGGCGGCGACGCGGGCGGCCGTATCGTCGCCGAGGGCACCCCGGAAGCGATTGCCGGGCACAAGCGAAGTTACACCGGCCGCTACCTGCGTAACCACTTGCCGGGCACAAGCTAGGAGACTATCCCCACGAGAGATTCAAGCCCTGATTATCGGGCGCGTGAGCCAGCGCCGGCCACCGCGTCTATGAGATTATGAGACAATCGTGTATGCTATTGGCTCGGGTGTTTTTCGTGTCGCCCCCAGGTGAGAACCGCAGCATCTGACCTCTCGTCGGGGTATGGTCCATGGCGCTTCGCATCAAGTGCAAATGCGGCAAGTCGCTGAAGATCCCCACCAGTCTGGCGGGGAAGAAGCTGGCGTGTCCCGCTTGCAAGAAGCCCTTTCGGATCTCCGCCGAGAAGTTCGAGAAGGCCGCGGCAGCCCCCTCCGCCGGAAAGCCCGGGATGAAACGGGCCACACCCAAGCCTGCCGAAGCCCCGATGCCCGCGCCGGTGGAGCTGGACATCCTGCCGGCCAACCTCGATTGGTCGGGCGAGCTCGACCACTCGCAAAGCGACATCCTCTCCGACCTGATCCCGGACGTCGGCGCGCCGGCCTCCACGGCGGCGGACTTGTCCGGCCCGGGCTGCCCCTCCTGCAAGCAGACGCTTCCGCAAGGCGCCAAGCTCTGCGTCAACTGTGGATTCGACCTGCGGACGGGCAAGGCCATCGCGGGTGCCACGGCTACGCCGGTTGCCGCCGCCGCCGTTCCAGTCGCGAAGCCTGTGTCCGCCTCGGCCGAACCAGCAGCACCGGCTACCTACGCTTCAGATAGGATGTTTTCCGGCACGGGGCTGCGTTCGGCCACGGACGTGATTCAGCGTCCCAAACGGAGCTTCTGGGCAGACGCGTTTCACTCCTTCGCGTATCCCTTTTGCACGGGCGGAAACGCCGTCACGTTCAGCATCATCCTGTTCTTCAATCTGCTGCAAATCCCACTGGGGTATGTTGGATGCCTTGGTGCGATTGGGCAGTTCTTCATCACGGGGTGGATCTGGGCGGTCTATCTGTCCATTGTTCAAGATACCGCAACGGCCTCGATCGACCTGCCGGGCATCAAGATGGAAGAGGGACCCGTAGAAGACATCGTCAAGCCCTTCTTCCGATATTTGGGCGCAGCCGCCTTCTCATTCTTGCCGGCCACTTCTTATTTAATCCTCATGTCTTCGGGCGTCTTGCCGGATTCACTGACTTCGCCGTTCAACCTGCTGATCCTGGCCGCCGCCGGCGTCTTTCTCTGGCCGGTTTTCGTCATGTTGTTCGCTTTCAATGCACTGGCGATGATCATCCGTGTCGACCTCATCTTCACGACGATCTTCCGCACGTTCCTGCCTTACCTCTCGTTGTGGTTGATGCTCGTCCTCGTGAGCGTCCTGACGATGTTGCCGCTCGTCGGGCTGATAATCACCATGTCCGGCCTGAATATCGCCATGCCGAACCTGCCCGACTTCGGCCGGTTCGGGATGGTTGGCGAGGGCGTGATCGGCCTCTACGTGAACATTGTTTCCATGCGACTGATCGGCCTCTACTACCTCCACTTCAAACGGCGTTTCACGCTCGTGATGGAATAGGGCCCCTCGAACCGAGCTTTGCTACAATGGCCAGAACGTCGGAGGCCCGTGTCGCGCGGGGCGATCAGCACCGGGCCGTGTCACACCGGCTCGACACGAGCCGGCTCTGTCGATTGACACGAGGCGCCTCCGACAATCGAAAGAAAGACACCCGTGGATCTGTTCGGCGTTCGGCGCGTGCCATTCATGGCGCGCCGGAACTACATCATCGAAGTCCAACACCTGTTCCTCTGGGGCATCTTCGCCGGCATGTTCGAGGGGACTGTCTCCTCGATTGTTGTTGCCAAGACCTTCGACGCCGAGCCCTGGCTGATCACCATCGTCATGGCCACCCCCATGTTTTCGAACCTCATGGGGCTCGCCTGGGGCGCTGCCGCCACGGGCCGGCGCAAACTCCCCCTGTTCGCACTGTTCGCGGCCGCATCCAGCGCGATGATCGGTTCCGTCGCGCTGACCCCTGCCTCTTCCCTCGGCGGCTGGATCTTCGCCGGACAGATTCTGGTGGCCCGAATGATGCTCTCGGGGTGCGTGACCGTCCGCTCCAGTCTGTGGAAACACAACTATCCGTCCATCGAGCGCGGCCGGATCGTCGCGCGGCTCCAATTCGTCCGGTTCTCATTTGCGGTTGCGACCGTCACCTGTGTTTCGCTGTTGTTCGACAGGAATCCTCTCATTTACGTTTGGGTCTATCCCGCCGTGGCGATGATCGGCTGCGCAGCGATCCTTGCCATTCGCCGCACGCATGTCCGCGGTGAAGTCGTCGAATTGAAACATATTGCCGAGAAGGCGGCCGCGATTCCAAGGGGCAGCCTGCGATCCCGCCTTCTGCATCCGGTTGTGGCAGGGATCGAAGTGCTCCGCGCTGACCCGGCCTTCGCCCGATACTCCCTGGGCATGATGTTCCTGGGAGCGGGCAACATGATGATCATGCCCATCATGACCATCATGATCACCAAGCAACTCCATTTATCCTACTACCACAGTTGCAACCTGATGGACGTGTTGCCGCGTATGATGATGATGGGATCGCTCATTCTGTGGGCCGGGCTGTTCGACCGCGTGGGCGTCGTGCGATTCCGCGTCCTCAACGCCTGCGTGTGGGTCAGCGGGATCGTCGCCGGCGGGATCGCCGCCGTCATCATCTACTTCACGGACTACATGGACTCCGTTCCGCTGTTCGCGACCGCCGTCACGTTCGTCGCACTGTCCCGTATTGGGCAGGGATTCGGCATGGGTGGCGGCGCGATCGCCTGGAACCTCGGACACCTTCATTTCGCCGAGCCTGAGAAGGCCGAGGTCTATATGGGTGTGCACGTGTTCCTGGCCGGCGTTCGGGGCCTGGCCGCGCCGTTCCTCGGGACATTCCTCTACACAGTTAACGGCCCGCTTGCGTTCGCCGTTGCACTTTCCTCCGGAGTCGTCGCAATCGGCATCTTCATTCTTCTCGCAAGGGCCGAGCGCCGAGCCCAGAAGAAACACGGAGCCGGTGATTAGCAATGCGTTTCATGAGCAGTACGACCACACGCTGTGCCGCGGTCATCGACGGGCTCGAAGGGCTCCACGTCGATGTAGTGAACCGGGAAGAGGCCGACGAGCTTCACCAAGTACGCGAGCTGGGCCGGCCCGGCAGGTTGCGCTCGCCGCCGGATCACCCATGTCCCGCAGATTTGGTCGTGGACTGACTGCCGTTTCGGGTTGCCCCGACACTTCAGATACGAGGCGCCCAGCGGCAGGGTGAACGGGATCGCGAGAAGGAACCGCTTTCCGAGTCGCTTGAGCGGCGGCGGCTCGCCTGTCTCGTCCACAATGCGTATGCCCGTCACGAGGTAACCCGGCGTGCCGAATCGCGTCCTCCGCAGCAGCACATGGTAAGCCGCGACAGCCACCAGGAACCCGCCGAGCACGGGTACTTGAACGGGCCTCATATGTTTCTTGACGAGGAGTTGCTTCTCCTCGCTCTGCGGCATCTTGAGAACGTCCTTGGGAACAACGGCCAGTTGGGCCGTCGCCGCAACGGCGCTCAGAACAACGATGAGCGCGACGACATCCACGAACCAGGCGATGAACCGCCACAACGGCCCGGCGTAATCCTCATTCGCGTAGTACACTCCTTCGGGTTCAGCGGCCATGGCGGGAGTATATCTCATATCCGGCAAGAATGTAGGGTGGGCCGTTCCGCAGCTATCAGCAAGCGGTTATCGCCCATGCGCAAAGCCGCGCGCGTCCGGCAGGCGGTCGGCGCTCCCAGAGAAGGCCCTCTCATCCGATCGCCGACCGACTCGCTTACGGTCGCAGCTCTGCACGGGCACGCCCTGAAGGGATGGGGTACCCGCTATCGGTTTCGGGTGGGGAACGGTTCACGAGTGTGGATTGCGGTGTTGTTCAGGCCATCTCAGAGGAGGCAGGTTGGCGAAGTGCGCGGAAGTACTCAATCGTTGTGGCGAAGCCGTCGCGCCAGGGCATGGTGGGGCGCCAGCCGAGGATTGCCTTGGCTCGGGAGAGATCGGGGCGGCGGCGCTCGGGGTCGTTCAGGGGCCGGGCGACGTACTCGATCGGGCTCTTGCTCCCGGTCAACTCGATCACGGCCCGGGCGGCCTGGTTGATGGTGATCTCCACCTCGCTGCCGATGTTGATGGGCTCGACGAAGTCGCACTCGCTGGCGCGGATGATCGCATCGACGAGATCGTCCACGTAACAGAAGGACCTTGTCTGCGTGCCGTCGCCGTGGACGGTAAGCGGTTCGTCGTCAATCGCCTGGTTGACGAAGTTCGGGAGGATACGGCCGTCGTTGGCTCGCATGCGAGGGCCGTAGGTGTTGAAGATGCGGACCATACGCGTTTGCAGTCCGTGGAGCCGGTGGTATGTCATGGTGAGCGCTTCGGCGAAGCGTTTTCCTTCGTCGTACGGTGCACGGGGGCCGATGGGGTTGACGTTGCCGTGGTAGGTCTCAGGCTGCGGGTGCTCTGTGGGATCGCCGTAGCATTCGCTGGTGGACGCCTGAAGGAAAACGGCGGACTTTAGCCTGGCCATATCCAGCATGTTCCGCACGCCGGCGCTGCACACGGCCATGATCTCGACCGCGAGGTCACGGAAATCCACCGGCGAGGCGGGGCAAGCCAGGTTGTAGATGCGGGCGACGGGGCCGTCCACCTGGAAGGGCCGAGTGATGTCGTGGCGGATGAGAGTGAATCGGTCATGCCGCTGGAGATCGCGGGCGTTGGCTTCGCTGCCGGTAAGGATGCTGTCGACGCCGACGACGACGTGGCCGGCATCGAGCAGTTTCCGGCAAAGATGAAAACCGATGAATCCGGCCGCGCCGGTGACGATGGTTCGCATGATAGTCTCGCCGAGGTCCGTTGTTGTCCGGCGGCATTATATCGCCGGCCGGCGAGATCAACCAGCCAGCGATCGGATGCGTTGCCTGATATCGCCCACGTAGGTGATGCGAATGCCGAAGGACTCGTTGACCTTTACTGCGACGCCGGAGCCGATCTGATGGTTGTTGACCATGACATCCAGCTCTTCGTCGACGGTCCGGGTGAACTCGAGAATGGTGCCGGGCATGATCTTGAGGACTTCGCCGAGTGACATTCGACGTGCGGCAAGCCGCACGACGAGAGGGACCTGGAGCTTGAGGATTCGCTGGATGCGATCGGAGCTCGAGACGGCATGTGGCTGCTCTGCCGGCGCGCGGGCGGGCGGTTGCGGTGTCGGCACCGGCTCGGGTTGCCGCCCCTGGGGCGACTGGGACTCCGCCAGATTGCCGACGTTGTCCGAGAGTGCGTCGACAGCGCCCTGGGCATCGGCAAGGACCGCGTCAATGTCTTCCTGTGTGAACATGCCAGTAAGGCCGTCGATCGTTCTCTTTCAGTATTCCCGGCAGGGAACGGTGGCGCGGATTCTGCGCACGGACTCTCTGCTGAGTGTATCGACCCCGAGGGAATGAAACTTGAAAGAGGCGCCGGCGTGTATGCGGTTGGGGCTCAGCGAAGCTTGCCGACGATAATGGACGCGTTGTGGCCGCCGAACCCGAATGAGTTGCTCATGGCAATGTTGATCTTGGCGTCCTGCGGTGTCTTGGCGGTGTAGTTGAGATCGCAGTCTTGTCCGGGATTGTCCAGGTTGATGGTCGGCGAGACGACTCCCGACTTCATCGCCAGGACGGTTGCGATGAGCTCCACGCCGCCGCTGGCCCCAAGGAGATGGCCTATCGAACTCTTCGTGCTGGTGATCCTGAGCTTGTAGGCGTGGTCCTTGAACACGGATTTGACGGCGATGGTCTCGGCGATGTCCCCGAGTGGCGTGGCGGTGCCGTGGGCGTTGATGTAGTCCATCTGATCGGGGGAGATTTGCGCATTGCGGATGGCGGCGCGCATCGAGGCCTCGGCGCCTCCACCGCGTTCGTCCGGCTGGGTGAGGTGATAGGCGTCGGCGCTCATGCCGAACCCGAGCACCTCGGCGAGGATGGGTGCGCTGCGCTTGCGGGCGTGTTCGAGTTCCTCGAAAACGAGGATGCCGGCGCCTTCGCCCATGACGAAGCCGTCTCGATCTCGGTCGAAGGGTCTCGAAGCCGCGGGCGGGTCGTCATTGCGGGAGGAGAGCGCCTTCATTGCGGCGAATGAGGCAAGTCCCAGGGGCGTGAGCGCTGCTTCGGAACCGCCGGTGATCATCAGATCCGCATCGCCGCGGATGATTGTGTGGAAGGCGTCGCCCATGGCGTTCGTGGCGGAGGCGCACGCGGTCGCGACGGAAGTGTTCGGCCCCTTCGCACCAAAGATGATGGAGAGGTTTCCGCTCCCTGCGTTCACCATGAGTTTGGGGATTGTAAAGGCGGAGACCTTGGTGGCCCCTTTCTTGCGGAGGCGGTCGTGCTGGTCCTCCATTTCACCGAGTCCGCCGATCCCGGAGCCGAGGATGACGCCGAGGCGCGCTGGATCGCCCGCGCCATTCTCCAGGCCGGCGGCGTGGAATGCGTCGGTCGCGGCGCAGACCGCCATTTGCGCAAAGCGGTCCAGCCGCTTCATCGCTTTTCGTTCGATGTACTTGGAAGGATCGAACTCATCGCACTCGCCGCCGATGCGGACATCGAAGCCGTCGATATCGAATCGCTTGACTGTGTCGATGCCGCTCCTGCCCGCGAGCAATCGATCCCAGAAGAGATCGATCTCGTTTCCGAGGGGGCTGACGAGCCCCATGCCTGTAATGACGACGCGGCGATGGTTGGCCATTCGTTACATCCCCAGAGCCGGCGCCTCGCCAGGGCGCGGCGACGCCCGCCGGCAGGGCTCGAGGGATTACCCCTGTTGTGCCTTGCAAATGTATTCCACGGCGTGGCCGACCGTTTGGATCTTCTCCGCCTCTTCGTCCGGAATACTCATCTCGAACGCATCCTCGAATTCCATGACGAGTTCCACCGTGTCGAGCGAGTCGGCGTTCAGATCATTGACGAAAGATGTTTCGAGGGTGATTTCGGATTTTTCGACCCCCATCTGCTCGCTGACGATCTTGACGACTTTATCCTTGATCTCTTCTGTCGATACTGCCACGGCTCAAATCTCCGTTTTTGACTTCCTTCTCGCTTCGACAAGGGAGAATCGGACTCCCTGTCGCCTACCACACCCGGCCCCAACATGCCGCCCGGCCCGAAGCGGGATCAAGCCGCAGCAACCTGGACACAGCCGGAGCCCCAAACCGACCCGGCCCCCCGAATCGGGCCGCAGTCGCGCGTTCACGCAATCACATGTGCAGGCCTCCGTCCACGACCAAGACCTGACCGTTGATGTACCCGGCTGCCGACGACGCAAGGAACGTGACGGCTGCGGCGACTTCGTGCGGTTCGCCAAACCTCTGCAAGGGGATCAAAGGCCGAACCTGCTCCTTGACCTTCTCCGAAAGGATGTTGGTCATGTCGGTCTTGATGAAGCCGGGTGCTACCGCGTTGCAGGTGACACCACGGCGGGCGAGTTCCTTGGCAACGGACTTCGTGAGCCCGATGACGCCGGCCTTACTGGCGGCATAGTTCGCCTGTCCGCTGTTCCCCATGATCCCGGAGACACTGGTGATGTTGATGATGCGTCCCCATCGGGCGCGGACCATGTGCTTGCCGGAAGCCCGAGTGAGCAGGAAGACGCCTCGCAGGTTCGTGTTCATCACCTCGTCGAACTGCTCGTTCGTCATGTTCATGATCAGGGCGTCTCGGGTGATGCCTGCGTCGTTGATGAGAATATCGAGCCGCCCGAACTCCGCGGCGACATCGTCCACCCATTGCTCGATGATATCGGCGTCGGTGACATCGAGGGTGCGGGGGATGATCTTCCCAATGCACCGCGCGTCGGCCGCTTCGGCGGGGAGAGAGCCCAAGCGCTCGGCATTGCGAGCGCTGGCGACGACGGTGCAGCCCTCCTTGGCGAGGGAGAGGCTGATCGCGCGGCCGATGCCGCGGGAACCGCCGGTTACGATAGCAACTCGATCCACGAGGTTTGCCATTGAGTCAGTCCAACCTTGTCGCGAGGACCTTCGCGGGATTTCAGACCTTCTTGCGTCTTCACACGTCGTGTCAGGCGACGCGTTCCTCGATCGACTGGGCCGACGAGAAGTTGACGGCCTTGACGGACCGATCGATTCTCCGCATCAACCCGGTGAGCACCTTTCCCGGGCCGACCTCCACGAAGCGGTCGAAGCCCTCACCGATGAGGCGTTCGATGGAAGCCTGCCAGCGAATGGGCTTGGCGACCTGCTCATGGAGCAGCTTCCGGACGCTATCAGGACCGGCATGATAATCAGCGGAGACGTTTGACACCACACCTATTCGTCCAGCCTTCATCTTGGAGGCCGCGAGCGCCGGCTGCAAGCCCTTGGCGGCCGATTCCATGAGCGGAGAATGAAAGGCGCCGGCGACGGTGAGCTGGACGGCTCGGGCGCCGAACTTATCCGCAATCTCCAGGGCGCGATCACAGGCGTCCTTGTCGCCGGAAACGGCTATCTGCCCAGGGCAGTTGAAGTTAGCGGGGACGAGCACGCCGCCCTGGGCGGCCTCGCGGCAGAGGTCGTTGGCTTGTGGTTCGTCGAGTCCGATAATCGAGACCATACCGCTCGGGTTGGCCTCCGATGCGGCCTGCATGAGGCGACCCCGTTCTGCGACCAGTCGGAGACAGTCTTCGAAATCGAGCCACCCAGCCAGATGAAGGGCGGTGTACTCGCCCAGGCTGAGGCCCGCCATGGCCCGTGGATTCTCGCGATCAAGAATACCCTTGTCTTCTAGCACCCGGTGGATGGCCACGGACGTGACGAAGATGGCGGGCTGCGAAATGTCGGTGGCATTGAGCCGGTCCGGGGGGCCGTCGAAACAGAGGGTCTTCAGGTCGAATCCAAGGATTCCGTTGGCGTGATCGAACACTTCACGGGCGACAGGGTAGGCTTGTGCCACATCCTTACCCATTCCGACTGCCTGGGCGCCCTGTCCGGGGAAGATGAAAGCTGTCTTGCTCAAACCGGGAGTTCTCCGTCTTCCTGTCAAGAAGAAACGGGCGTACGCAAAACCTATAAGCGGAGTAGCGCGGAAGCCCAAGTGAAACCCGCGCCGAAGGCGGCGAGAAGGACGAGATCCCCCTCCTTGATGCGACCACTCTCTCTGGCCTCGTCGAGCCCGATGGGAACGGAGGCGGCGGACGTGTTGCCGTAGCGGTCGATGTTCACGAACATCTGCTCCTTTTCGAGCCCCAGCTTCACGCGGGCGGACTCGATGATGCGGAAATTAGACTGGTGCGGAATGACGAGCGCGATGTCCTCGGTCGAGAAGCCGGAATCCTCGATCGTTCCGCTGATCATCTCGAAGTTCTTTTTGACGGCGAGTTTGTAGACTTCCTTGCCCTGCATTTTTATGTAGTGGAGCTTTTCGTCGACGGTCATGTGCGAGGGCGTAAAACGAACGCCACTGGCCGGCACGGTGAGGATTTCGGCGCCTTTTCCCTGCGCGTGCAAGCGGTGGTGCAGCAGCGCGGAGCCCGAGGCATCCGGCGTTTTGGAAAGGACCGCGGCACCGGCGCCGTCGCCGAACAGAATGCAGGTGGCGCGGTCATCGAAGTCCGTGATGCGGGACATGGATTCGGCGCCGATGACCAGGATGTTGCGGAAGAGGTCTCCTTGGAGGAAGTACGTGCCCATGATCAAAGCGTAGATGAAACCGCTGCAGGCCGCCGCGATATCGAACGCGGGGATCGGGGCCGCGTCGAGTTCGCGCTGGACGCAGCAGGCGGTGGAGGGGAAGGTGAATTCGGGTGTGATCGTTGCCACGATGATCATGTCGAGATCAGCCGGCGTGAGGCGGGCCTGGTCCAGCGCTTTTCTCGCGGCGTCGGTGGCCAGCGTCGCCGTGGATTCACCCTCCGACACGACGTGGCGCGAGAAGATGCCGGTGCGTTCTTCGATCCACGCGTGGGTCGTATCGAGTCGGTCGACAAAGAACTGGTTGTCGAGAACGCGGGCAGGAACAGCTCGCCCGGTTCCCGCGATCTTGACGCCGAGCGCTTCAGCCATCGACGGGTTCCTCTGTGAGCCGTTCTTCAATGTGGTGGTTCAGGTCGCTCTTGATGTACTCGACGGCAACCCGGACTGCATTCATGATTGCACGGGCGCCACTGCTACCGTGGCAGATGATACAAGCGCCGTTCACGCCCAGGAGGGGAGCGCCGCCATACTCGCTGTAGTCGTGTTTCGCCCAAACGGCCTTCACAACGGGATCGAAGCGGTTGGCGAGGTCCGGGTTTTCGGCGGCGATCTCCCGCTGGATGGTCTTGAAGAGCCCGTCAGCCAGGCCCTCGAGGAGTTTCAGGACGATGTTTCCGACGAAGCCGTCACAGATAGCCACTTCGCAGGCGCCCGAGAGGACGTCGCGCCCCTCGACGTTGCCGACGAAGTTGAGGGTCTGGTCTCTTCTGATCAGTTCGCGGGTTTGCTTGACGAGTGGATTGCCTTTGACGTCTTCGCCGCCGATGGAGAGCAGGCCGACCCTGGGGTCCTCGATTTTGAGCATCCGCTCGGCATAGACTACGGCCATCTGTGCGTATTGAAGGAGATGGTGCGGTTTCGGGGCCACGTTCGCACCGACATCGCAGATGGTCAGCGGGCCGCTGAACGAGGGCAGGACGACGGCGATGCCGGGTCGGGCGACCTTGCCGAGCGTACGCATCTTCAGTTGGCAGGCGGCGGCGCAGGCGCCGGTATTTCCCGCGCTGATGACGGCATCCACCTCGCCGTTGGCGGCGAGCCTGGCCATCACCATGATCGAGGAATCTTTTTTCTGGCGGATCGCTTCGACCGGGGATTCGGCCATCTCGATGACCTGGGATGCGTGAAGTACGTCAATCTTTGCCCGGACCTCGCCATCAGAAGGCAAGTACTGGTCGATGTCGTCTTGTTTGCCAATGAGGATGAGTCGGTCGTCGGCCCCCAGGAAGGGAAGGCCCTCTACCGCGCCGCGAATAATCTCGGCGGGTGCGTGGTCGCCCCCCATGGCGTCGAGCGCGATTCGCATTTTCCTCTATGACTCCTCGATCTTGATCTTGATCGCGACTTTGGCATTGACGTAGCCGCAGTTCGAGCAAGCCCTGTGCGGCATACTCGCTTTGCCACACTTCGGGCAAGGAACGAGGTTAACGGGTCGAATTGCCAAGTGCGACCTTCGGGCACGCTTGGCGGCCTTTGATTTTCGCCTCTTCGGAACCATGCTATCACCTGCTTGCCGTGTGTTTGTCTCGTGGGGTCAGTCGCCGGAGGGAACCTGCGGGATACTAATTGCGCATTCGGCGGAGCCGCGCGACATCCTCCCCTCGCGGCCCACCGGGCCAACTGGAGAATCCTGCACTGTAGGGTGGGGAGTCAGACGTGTCAAGAGCCGGGACCTCTGGTAAGTTGGGACGGCGCCGGAGGTTGGCGATTGGTCCGAATACGGACTCGCAGAGTATCTCCATGCATATCCGCGGGCTGCACCGAGCGGGCTGCGAACTCGGTACGACAGCGCTAGAAAGCGCCTTGCGAGCCGCAGGCTTCAGTCTGCGCGGTTGCTCCCGGCGCGAAGACGCCCGCATCTTTGGAAGGCCGCGCGGACTGAAGTCCGTGGCTCTTCAAAGGGGGGCGCGGCAAGAATCGGTCAGTTTGAGTAACCTACGGTAATTGCACGAGGCGGCTCTCAATTTCAGGAGGCATCGGCAGGCGTGGCACACCATCGAGAACGACGGGAACCGGAGGGTTCGACGCCGGACGATCGCGATGATCTGGATGCAGACGCGCCGCACCCGCCCGGGACGGTGTCCGGTGACGGCCCGGATTCGGACGTGATCGAAACGTCGCGTCCGGACGAGGAGGAGGGGAGTGTCTGCAAACGCGTCCGGTTGACCATACGCAGGCGGCTGCCTGGGCGCCGTCTGGACAAGTACCTCCACGGACGGTTTCGCAAGCTGTCTCGCACGGCGATTCAGAAACTGATCAAGCAGGGCGAGATCACCGTCAACGGGCGGCCGACGAAGAATAGCTACGAGATGGAGGGCGGGGACGTGATCGACATCACCTTCCCTCCGCCGGAGCCCTACGAGGTCATCCCCGAGGACATCCCGCTCGACATCATCTATGAAGACGATTTCGTGCTGGCGATCAACAAGCCGGTCGGCATGATCGCGCATCCGGCCAACCGCACGCAAACAGGCACCGTGGCGAATGCCGTGGCCTACTATTCAAGCGAAATCGCGAAGACAGGAGACCCGTTCCGCCCCGGGATCGTGCATAGGCTGGACAAGAACACGACAGGCATCATGGTGATCGCGAAGACGGAGGAATCGCATTGGCGTTTGGCGATGCAGTTCGAGCATCGGACAACGCAGAAGATGTACGTAGCGGTCGTACACGGAGTTCCTGAGCTTGACGGAGACATGATCGATATTCCAATCGGACAGCATCCGACGGTTCACGATCGCTACGTCGCGACCGGTTTTGCGGAGAGGCTGGGCGGGAAGTTCGAGCGCAAGCTGTCGAAGGAAGCCGTGACGCAATACCGCGTTGTCGAACGGTTCGTGGGGTTCAGTCATGTGGAACTCCTCCCGAAGACCGGTCGGACGCATCAGCTTCGCATCCACATGTCGCACATCGGCCACCCGATCGCGGGCGATCCGTTCTACGGGGGGCGCCATGTGTCGGTCAGGGACTTGACGGGCAGGCCGGAGGACAGCGGTGAGCCGCGGTTCATGCGTCAGATGCTGCACGCGCAGCGGTTGATCGTGGAGCACCCGATCCACGAGAAGCCTCTGGAGTTGGTCGCGCCGCTGCCGGAGGATATGGCGGAGCTTCTGTCTCTACTCCGCGAGCACTGCAAACCAACGGCAGCGTCGCGACGGCCACAGCGTCGGCATTGAGGGGCAACATATGTTGTCGAGAGACGGTTGGTCATCACCGTCGGCCAGGAGGGGCGCGACGCTACCTGGTGTGTAGCGGCCGACGCCCATGTCGGCCGAGGAGAGGGGAGAGAAAAGGGGACATCACTGATTATTGACGTTGATGGCCGGTTTAGGTACGATACCTGTTATGCCTCGGACCGCCAGAGCTATCGAAGCAGGCTTGATCTATCACGTCTTGAACCGCGGGAACGGCCGGATGCGGTTGTTCCACAAGGATGAGGACTTCGCGGCATTCGAGCGCGTGCTGGCCGAAGGGCTTGATCGCTATCCGGTGGACCTGTTCACCTACTGCCTGATGGACAATCATTGGCACCTGGTCGTCCGGCCTCGAACAGATGCGGCGTTGGGCCGACTCATGGGCTGGGTCGGCGTGACCCACGTTCGGCGACATCACCAGCACTACCACACTCGCGGCGGCGGTCACCTGTATCAGGGCCGGTTCAAGTGCTTCCCGGTGCAGGACGAGGCCCATTTCCTGACCGTTTGCCGCTACGTTGAAGCCAACGCGTTGCGGGCTGGGCTGGTCAAACGGGTGGAGAACTGGATGTGGGGCGGGACGTATGCTCGGCAGCATCGCGGAAAGCCGTTCACGCTCGTACGCTGGCCGGTGGATCGGCCGCGAGGTTGGACGGCGGTGGTGAATGAGGCTTTTGAGGACCAGGCACTGGAGCGAATACGAACCAGCGTGAACCGCGGCCGACCGTGTGGCGGGCGGCAGTGGGTGCAGCGCACCGCCAAACGCCTTGGCTTGACTTTCACCCTCAGAGACCCTGGCCGGCCCAGAAAGCTACCGGGGAAGGAGAAGGTGCCAGAGAGTGCGATAAATCAGTGATGTCCCCTTTTTCTGGGGTCGATCGTGGGGTGACGGACAGTTGTCCGGAGAACCGGCCTTGAAAAACCACCCTGTCGTTCCAGATAACCTCAATCTCGGCGCCAGGTTCGAGCGGCGCGGGGCCTTCGCTGAGCACCCAGCCGGCGACGTTTGTGCTTTGAATGATGACTTGGGTGTCGCGGAGTTGTGCGCGGATGTGTGCCGTCGCGCCGGCACTCTCATCCGCTTCGACGGCCAGCCACCAGATTCTGGCCTTGGGCCACGGGAGACGATAGTCGATGACGCGCGGGGGCGGTTGGCGTCGCTGCTTGAGAAGCCAGCGCCAGAGGTCGGGCGTGGCATAAGCGCGGTCCCAGGCATTGTGCGGGACCGTAGGATACTCGGTGTATTTCGGACGAGCACCGAGATGTTTCAACTCGGCGACGAGTTCTCTTGATCGTGCGACGGGGACGTTCTTGTCGAGGGCGCCGTGGAAGGCCCAGACCGGCAGGTGTCGGATGTTGGACATGTAGTCCTTGGGGCCGGCACCGCAGATCGGAACAATGGCCGCGAAGGCGTCCGGCTGTGCGACGGCCATTTCCCAAGTCGCGAACCCACCCATCGAGAGGCCGGTGAGGTAGACGCGATCGGGATCCGTGCGGTATTCATCGAGGATGTCGTTCAAGATGACCCAGTTTGCGGCGCCATCGGGTCCGTGAAACCACAAGGAGTGAGCCTGCGGGAAGATGGCGATGAAGGGAAACCGCTGCGTGCGAGAGACGATCTGCGGCGCGAGGCCGACGGTCGTCTGCTTGATGCCGTCCTTACCACACTCGCCGCTGCCGTGCAGGGAGAGGATGACGGGCCACCGATGCGTCTTGTCGGCATCGTAGAGGGGCGGGATGAAGAGCGCGTACTTTCGTTTGCTTCCGTCGGGCATTGTGACGGTCTTCGCGACGAAGCCCTTTGGAAGCCGCCGGCGCGCGCGCCTGGTGGTGGCTTGGCGGGCGGCATCCGGGGCCGTGGTGGCGTCACGCTGCGGCTGGCGAGTCGATTCGATCGGTTCGAATGGAGCGGGAATGACCTCGGCGGGCTGTGGAGACGTCATCGGCGCCTGGGCTTGAAGCCGCGCGGCGGGCCAGATGAGCAGCGGCACAGCCGCGAGGAATCGCGACAAAGCATGTAGAGGCATTCTCGTCCACCCTTTCTTCTCAGGCCCTGAGCCGAAGACAATCGGAGACAGTCGGCCGCCATTCTACATCTACGATCATCGCGGGTCGTGGGTCGGTCGCCGGACGCAACAAAGGGCGGTGGCGACTGGCCGGGTCGCGTTTGTCGGACCGATATGGGTGGCGGGGGCGGGTGGTCGCGGCCTAGAATGGGTTGAGGATGCGCTCGGACTGGAGTATACTGGTAAGCGCGGACACGGGGGCCAAGCACAACAGCCGCACGCTTTGAGGAGATCCAAGATGTTTTTTGCGATTGGTAGACCCGCCTTTGCGAAGATGGTTCTCGCCCTTGGGCTCTGCATCGTGTTTGCGTCCGCTGAGACTGCCGAGGCCCAAAGAGGGCTAAGAGGCGGCGGGAAGAGTCGTGGCCAGAAAGGGACTACCGGGCCACGCGATCAGGGGCAGGCGGACGAGTCAGATCAGCCTGGCGTTCACAAGGGGCAGGTGTACAAGTTCGAAGTCGTTGTGGATGAGAATGACGCCGATCTTGTGGGAATCCTGAAGGTCCGCCCGCTGGCGAAGGGCGCAAAGGTCCTGAAGTTGCGCGTGCACAACAAGGAGGACGTTCAGATCACGGTGGCTGGCCACCGATTCACGGCCGAGATGTATCCCGAGATTCTGTGGAAGGGCCTGTTCTGCTCGGCGGATTGGAGCTTCGAGGGGGAGGATGATCTCTCGACACCAACGGACGAGGAGAAGAAGCAGCGATCCCGCAGGCGCTCGCAGAAACAGCTACGGGCACTGACGTTCGACACGCTTGAAGTTGAGGGCAAGATCGAGGAGATCGACAACGACGTAGTGGTTTTGAAGGCGCGGCCGAAGGATGGTCGTCAGTGGCCTGACATCGAGGCGAGGCTGGCTCGGAAGCAAAAGCAACCCTCGGCGGATGAGAAGCCTCGGCCTGTGGCCGAGAAGAAGATCCGTTTGAAGATGCTGGACGGTATGACAGGCTTTGAAGACGCGGCCAGCCACTCGCTGGACTTGGGTGACTTCGAGGTGGATCAGCAGATCGAGGCGAAGGTCGTCTTTGCCGGAACCGGCAAGAAACAGGGGATGTTGGTCACCTTGCGCAGTTTGACGGCGGAAGAGCGTGAGGAAGATGAACTGCAGCCCGGCGACAAGTCGGGACCCAGGGCAGGACCGAGAGGACGTGGGCGCGGACAACAGCCGCGAGGACGAGGGCGAGGACAACGGCCAACGGGCGGCGGCGGCCCGAGCCAGTGTCCCGCGATCGTGGTTTCCGCGGTGTCTCAGGTCTCGCCGGCCGAGAACAGCGGCAGCGCGGAGTAGGCGGCCTTGTTCAATGGTGGGCAAGTCGCCAGTGGCGCCGGCGTGCGGGCTCGGTGACGGAAAAGCGAAACTCTCGTAGCAGCGGTCGTCAGTGGAGACGGCCGCCACTTTTTCGTGCCGTGGGTGGGGAACCGTTCAGTTGGCATAGCTGCGGTAGAAAGTGTCTTTCGAGCCGCAAACTGCGGGCTGCACGGGCGACGAGCCGCGGACTCTGTGGCACCGGCGTCTCGCCGGTGAGGCAGTGGCGCTTGGCCTTTTCGCTTTCACCGACGAAACGCCGGTGCCACATTCAATCGTTCAGTGCTTTGATCCGCGCGGTTTCTCCCAGTGCAAAGAATCTCGCATCTTCGGACGGCCGCGCGGGCTGAAGCCCGCGGCTCTTCTGTCTGAGAACAACTCCGCGTCGCCATGTCAGGCGCGGGCTGCCCCGGCTTGCAGTGCTGATATCGGCATGAGCAAGACGGTGGGGAGCCTGAGACGGGGCGCGTGTCGTCGGCAATGCTCATTCGCCGCGTGGCAGGCTGGTCAGGCTCTTGCCGCCGATGAGGCGCGGCCTGCGATGTTGAGCACAGGGGCAGCGCATATCTGGTCGATAATGCCGTTAATCCCTGGGGATCGAGGTCTGCGCAGGCGCGGGTCCGACGAGCGTGTTGGCCCTTCGCCATAGCCAGCCTGCTTGACGGGAGCGAGGCCGGCCGAGTGGTGAGAGACACGAAATAGGGCCTTGCAAGATGGCGTTAAAGTGGCCAGGATGCCCGGTTGGGGTGGACGGGCAGCCGTCGGCGCAGGGCGCATTGAGGAGCGTCTCGATGGGCCGCGCGACGTCGGTCTCGTGGGCATGGAGGTAATCGGGCTTTGCGGACGGCTGGGCTGAGCAAACCGATCTCGACGCTCCTGGGGCTGGCACTGTGTCTTGCAGGCGGCCAGCCGGCGGTTGCGCAGCTCGGATTGGATTCCGGGACGCCGCCGGGCGGAGTCAGCGACGCCTTCCTCGCGCGTCAACAGGCGCTGGAGCGGGAGAACCAGCAGAAGCTCCAGCGGGACCTGCCGATCGCGCAGAAGTTCCGCGTCGATTGGGGCGGGTGGTACAACTCCTATTTCTTCCTGTTTGACGACGGTTTCAACAGCAGCCGGACGCTGCGGCAGAACGAGCTTCGGCTGTGGTTCTCCTTCAGCGCGGATCAGGGCGTCCACGAGGGCTACGCGAGAATGCGGATGTCCTACGACGATTGGAATGCGGGAGACGCCTACACGCCGAACGAGGACGATTTCGACGGGCCGAATCTCGAGCGCGGTTGGTACCAGTTCGATGCCGGCAAGGCGCTGCGGGGATACGGTGGTTATGCGGCGCCGTTCGAGTTGAAGCTCAAGATCGGGCGTGACCTGGTCCACACCGGAACGGGCTACGCGATCGACTTGCCGCTGGACCACGTGACGTTGCAGACGGAATGGCAGGACTTCGAGACGACGTTCACGATGGGCAAGACGCCGGCCAGCACGGAGAACATCGATCGCAGCCGGTCCGTCGCCGATCACAGCAACAGGACGTTCTGGATCATCCAGGAGAAGTACCTGGGCTTCGAGCGGCACGAGCCATTTGTTTACGTTGCCTGGCAGAACGACAACACAAGCGAGGACCCGCCGGACCTGCTTCAGAACTACGAGTATGACTCGCGCTATTTCGGCTTCGGCTCGACCGGCGAACTGGTCGACAACCTGCGTTACAGCTCCGAATGGGTGCTGGAGCGGGGCCACAGCTACGGGAATCGCCGGTATCTCCACCGCAACGAGATCAAGGCCTGGGCGTTTGACAATCGTCTGGATTACTACTTCCGTCACAAGACGAAGCCGGTGCTGTCGGTCGAGTACATGTTCGCCAGCGGTGACGCGGACCGACTGGGCAGCCCGACGAACGCACCCGGCGGAAATCGGGACGACTACGTGGACAATGGTTTCGTCGGTTTCGGCTTCCGCGACACGGGCATCTCCCTGGCGCCACGGTTGAGCAACATTCACACCTGGCGGCTGGGCGGCGCGTTCAGGCCGTTTCCGGAGGTGGAGGCGGCGAAGGAACTGGAGTTGGGAACGGACTGGTACCTCTACGCGAAGCACCATTCGGACGCGGCGATCAGCGACGGGTTCGCCGATCGACAGTCGGGCTATGTCGGGTGGGAGATGGACTATTTCGCGAACTACCGCATATTCAGCGACTTGTCGTGGACCGTGAGGTTCGGCGCCTTTTTCCCGGGCAGAGCATTCACGGATCAGACGACGCGGACATTCCTCCTGACGGGTATCACATGGTCGTTCTAGGCGGGACAACGGAAAACGCATTGGTGCCACTGGCGGCTTGCCCGCCAGTGCGGGGGGGCCACTGGCGGCTTACGTCGGCCACGGGGGGCCGACGCTACGCGCTGGGGCATCCTCGATTGTGCTCCGTGTTGTCGATCGCGATGCTGGTTTGGGTGGGCAGCGGCTGCGCGGGGCCGCGGCATTCGACGCCCTCGGTCGATCCGAACGAGCTATCCGACGAAGGTTTCCAGGCCTACCTCGCAGAGATCGATCTTGTGACGGTGGATGAGGCCTACCGGGCGATGTTGATCCTGGCGGACGGTGAGGACACCTGCGAGTCGTTTGAAACGCGACGCTCGGCGCTCGAATCACGGGGCATCGCGAAGTCGGCATGGAGCCTGGTGCCGGAGAACGTGATCGACGCGGGCTCGGTGGCCTACATGATCTGCCGCATCTGCGAGCTTCGCGGCGGGGTGAGCTTCAACCTCTTCGGCAGACTGGGCCTGGGCGATCGGCGATACGCACTTCGTGAGTTGGAATATCGCGAGATGATCGACGATAAGGTCGATTACCAGTACATGACCGGCGCGTCGTTGGTCGGGTTGATGGCGAAGGCGGACGCGCTGATGGAGAAGAAGGGGCTGTACGAGACCGAGACAATCGAGTTGAGCGACGAGACCGACCGAGACGAGCACGGCGGTTTGATCGTGCCGGAGCCGTCCGGGGGCTGATTATTGGGGGCAGCGCTGGCACGGCGTGTGCTGTATAGGGGGGTGACGCGTGAGCGACCTCGCCCGCTCCAACCATTCGAGCAGCATAATTCGAGACGGGGGCAGGAGTTACGGAAGGACGGGCAGCAGGAGGCTCGCCGCGCCAGCGTTGAGATCGGTAATATTACCCAGTATTGGTAGGATGTTGCTGGGGACCGAAGGAAGGGCGGGTGCCATGAAACAGAGCGTAATCCTGACGTTGGCGACCTTCACGCTTGCTAGCCTCTTTCCAGCGGCGGCTGTTTTTGGCCAGACTCAGAATCCGTCGGACACGCCGGCGATGGCTCCGGCGGCGCCGGAACCGACCCCCGCGGGGTCGCTCCAGTACGAGGTGACCGCCGTCAAGGGGAAGGTGAAAGTCGCGAAGCTCGGGACCGACCCAAAGCTGAAAGCAGGCTGGGTGCCGGTCCTCGTCGGCGATCTCCTTGGCGCTGGGCAGCAGGTTCGGGTGCCGTTGCGCGGGACCATGAAACTGACCATGCGGCCCTCGACGCCGCCGACGGTGATTCTGATAGAAAGCTCGACGCTGGTCGGGATCTCCGAGCTGGAACTCCAAGCGGGTGCGGCGAAGAGCCGGGTCAAGCTGGCGTACGGGGCGATTCGTGCGGGCGTGGCGGAGGGCACGACGCGCAGCGACATGGAGATCGAGTCTCCCGTGGCGACGCTGAGCAAGCGCGGCACGGACATCTTCCGATTCGAGTACCACGACGGGCGATTCAGGATGTCGCTCTCGGAGCAGGGCCGCGGCCTGATCCAGGCGATCCAGCACCGGTCCACCGCTTTCGGTAGCCGGGCGATGATGCGGTCCCGTTATGTGACGCCGGGCCAGTGGGTCTCGCACCAGATGATCCGCGCGATCGAGAGTACCCAGTTTGGGCGGGGCGTGGATATCACGGACGCGTTCGGGCTTCAGGGCGGCGACCAATTTCTGGCGCAGTTCCACGACTCCGGCCTGGGATTCCTCACGCTGAACCAGAATACCCTGGCGAGTTTCCTCGATTCGGTGACGGGCGAAGGTCGGATCGGCGTCCCGCCCGGGTTCGATTTGGGCTTCAGGCCAGACACTGCCCTGCTCAACTCCCTGCTGAGCCCCCTAGTGACTCCGAGGCACTCGCCGCAGGAGGGCGCCTTCGGGATCGGTCAGGGTGATATCCCGGGGATCCTCGCCAACAACAAGATCCACGCCGGGAACAGGAGACCTCGCGATGCAATCAAGGCCCACGCGATCAGGAAACTGATGCGGCGCCATCGCTGAACCCGCGCTGCTCGTCGCGTAGAACTCAACCACAACTGATGTATCGAGCCCGCGGACTGACGAAGTCCGTGGGCTTTTTTGTTTGATCGGGGGAGATGAGATGCCGCAGCGGCGGTATGGACAGGAGCTGCCCTGATCGCGTACAAACCGGTATTCGAGCTCTCTCGGCCGACACGGGCGTCGGCCGCTACACGAGCGTGCGAACTGCTGTGACGCCAGGGCAACACAAACGCCAGGAAACGCACTTGAACGGCTCGACGCGACACGACCGGGAAGCTATTTCTCACGAGGGAGACGACGCTGCGGCAGGAGGCAGACCGGCCGCGCCGGGGACGACGTCCGCTCGTGCGGCGGGCCTTACAGCGCCACCCGTTCGTGAGACTCCGCGATGGCACGTCTTTGGCTGTTTCCTCTTGATGCTCGCCGCCATTCAACTCAGCCTCGGGCCGAAGATGCGGCTTTCGCAGTGGATCCTGTCGAGCGATGGGATGGGGGGCAATGCCGGCGTCGCGGAGGGCGTGGCGTGGCTGAACGGTCGCCTCGATCTCCCTCACGAGGGTGGTTCTGAACCGCAAGCGCGGAAGCACGATGCGGCGTACGTCGCCGAAACCGACCAGGTTTTCAACGTCTTCCCGCCGATGATCCCGATTCTGACCGTGCTGCTGCGACCACTTCATGCCGCGCTGGGCTTTCCTCAGGAGTTTTGGGCGCCCTGGACGTACACGTGGCTGGTTTTCTGGCCGCTGCCGATCGTGGGTTTCGTCGTCTTCAGACGTCAAGTCGGCGATCCGATCTGGGCGGCGGTTTTGACGCTGGGTTGGATGGGGGGCACCGCTGTGCTTCCAAACCTGCACGGCGCGATGGGCGGCCTGCTGGGACCTGTGGACCATGTTGTGTCGCAAGTGGGGCTTCTCGTTTTTTCAGCGGACATCCTCGGCCGGCGGCGAATCTGGCCCGCCTTGATCGGTCTCTTGATCGCGACGTACACCCGGCAGATGACGTTCCTCTATGCGCTGCCACTGATCTGGGTCGCGGCCCAGAAGGGCCGCCGGGAACTCGTCACATGCTTTCTGGGGATGGCAATCATCGCAACGCCGCTTTTGACGCTGAACTATTTGAAGTTCGGCAACCCGCTTGACTTCGGCTACCGCTATATTTACGCCGGTCGCGAAGACGAGGCCCTGGGCAAGCGATGCCTGGAGACCGGGACCTTTGCGATCGAGTTCGTCCCCGAGAATGCGTACTACATGCACGTCGCGCCGCCGGACGTTTCCGTCTCACCCACAGGCGTCCGGATCTGCGAGACGAACCAGTATGGCACGAGCATCTGGATCACGACGCCGCTGCTGGCGCTCGTTATCCTCTCCGCCCCGCGGTGGTGGAGAGACGGAAGTCGCCGGATTCTGATGTTGGGGTCTTTGCCGGTTCTGCTCGGGCTCTTATGCTACCACAGCCCCGGTTTCATCGAGCACGGGTATAGTCGCTTCGCGCTGGACTTTTTGCCGTTGTGGCTGCTCGTGATCGCGCCGGAGACGCGCGGGCGGCTGAGGACGTGGTTTACCCTGGGCTGTATCGCCTGGAGCCTGCTGTACTTTCAGGCGATAGTGCCCGACAGCGCGGTCGTGGGCTACCCGGTGATGCGCCAACCACTGAGTGCGGTGTACAATGGCCAAGTTTGAGCCTGTGCTGCTAAGAAACGTCGGCGTCGCGAACAGCCGAACCCTTGAGGTCTATCGCGCCCGCGGTGGCTACGCGGCCGCGAAGAAGGCGATGAAGGGATCCACGCCGGAAGATATTATCGACATCGTGAAGGCGAGCAAGCTACGCGGCCGGGGCGGGGCGGGCTTTCCCGCCGGGATCAAGTGGTCCTTTCTTCCGCCCGACCGGGACGTCACTTACCTCTGCGTAAACGCCGACGAGTCTGAGCCCGGCACGTTCAGCAATCGGATCCTGATGGAGGAGGATCCCCACCAATTGCTGGAGGGCATCTTGATCGCAGCGTTCGCGACGCGTGCGGCCGTGGCGTACATCTACATGCGCGGCGAGTTTCACGAGCAGTTCCACGTTTTGCAGAAGGCCCTCGATGAGGCCTACGCCGAGGGTCTCTTCGGCAAGGGCATCTTCGGAACCGGCTTCAATCTCGATTGCTACATCCATCGCGGGGCGGGGGCGTATGTGTGCGGCGAGGAGACGGGCCTGATCGAGAGCCTCGAAGGCAAGCGGGGCTGCCCGCGCATCAAGCCGCCGTTCCCAGCCGTGGAAGGCGTCTTTCACAAGCCGACCGTTGTCAACAATGTCGAGACCCTTTGCTGCCTGCCGCACATCATCGAGCGCGGCCCGGCGTGGTTTACGTCGATCGGCACGCCCGGTTCCAGCGGCCCCAAGCTCTACACCGTCAGCGGGCCGGTGAAGCGGCCCGGCTGTTACGAAGCGCCGCTCGGTCTGCCGTGTCGTGAGCTGATCTTCGGCGACGATTTCGCACAAGGCATGGCGGACGGCAAGCGCTTTAAGGGTTGCATCCCCGGCGGCCTGAGCGTCGGCGTTCTCACTGAGGATGAGCTTGACGCCAGACTCGACTTCGACAGCTTGCAGCAGTACGGCCTGCTCGGTGTCGGGACCGCCGGCGCGATCGTGATCCCAGAGGATGCGGACATCCGCCAGGTCCTGCTCGGCATCACGCGTTTCTACGCGACGGAAAGCTGCGGCCAGTGTACGCAGTGCCGTGAGGGCAACCACTGGATGTACCAGATTGCCCAGCGGATCGCAGACGGCGCCGGCCGGATCGCCGACCTCGACCTGCTGATCGAGGTATCGCAGGACATGGGTATGATGCCAGGCAAGAGCATCTGCGGCCTGTCGGACGGCGCGTCGTACCCGATCAAGACCATCGTGGAGAAGTTCCGCGGCGAGTTCGAGGCGCATATCCGCAACCAGCCCGAGGGGCAAGCGTCGCGCGTATTGAAGGAAACCAACGCGGCATACTACGACCAGCCGCGCGCGGAGGCGGTTGCCGGATAAGCAACGCGCCGGGATAGAGCGAATCGATGGCGAAGATCATCATAGACGGACAGGAGGTCGAGTTTCGCGAGGGCGATTCCGTCTTGCAGGCTGCGCTCGACGCGGGGTGGGACATTCCGCACTACTGCTACCATCCCGGCCTGAGCGTTGTGGCGTCTTGCCGGCTGTGTCTGATGGAAATGAAGATGCCCGACCCGAAGACGCGGGAGATGGCCTGGTCGCCGAAGCTCGTGCCGAGCTGTCAGACGCCTGCCCGCGAGGGGATGGAGGTTCGCTTCGACACCGAGCGCGTCAAGGACAACCAGCGCAAGTGCCTGGAGTTCTTCCTGCTGAACCACCCGCTGGACTGTCCCGTGTGCGACCAGGCCGGCGAGTGTTACTTGCAGGACTACAGCGAGAAGTTCGGCAGCGCGACCGGCCGCATGGTCGAGGAGAAGCACAAGAACCCGAAGAAGGACATCGGCAGCAAGACACTGCTGTACGCGGACCGCTGCGTGTATTGCGGGCGGTGCATTCGGTTCTGCGACGAGATCGCCGGCACGTCGGAGCTGTGCCTGGTGAATCGGGGCAGCCGCCAGGAGGTTGACGTTTTTCCCGGCAGGCCTTTGGAGAATCCTATCCAGGGGAACGTCGTGGATGTCTGCCCGGTCGGCTCGTTGCTCGACAAGGACTTCCTGATGAAGCAGCGGGTCTGGCTGCTCTCCGGTGCGAACAGCATCTGCCCCGGCTGTTCGACCGGCTGCGCGATCCGCATCGACCACAACGACGGCCGAATCTGGCGTCTCAAGCCGCGATACAACCCTGGCGTGAACGACTGGTGGATGTGCGACGAGGGGCGCTTCGGTTGGAAGTATGTGCACGGTGCGGACCGGCTGGATCGCCTCATGCTTCGCCGCGGGGCCGCGTGTGAGTACCCGGACTGGGCCGCGCTGCCGCAGCTTGTTCGCTCGCGGTTCGAGCAGGTCGCGGCGCGCGACGGTGCGGAAAAAGTCGCCGCGGTGCTTTCGCCGTTCATGAGTTGCGAGGAAGCCTGGCTGCTGGCGAACTTTATTCGGGATGTCGCACCGAGTGCGACGCTCGTTGCGGGCCACGTCCCGACGAGCGGCGAGGAGCAGAAGTTCCCCGTAGGCCGCGACGGTGACGGCAAGTTCACGATTCGTGCCGAGAAGTGCCCAAACAAGCGTGGCATCGAGATGGTTCTGACCGCGGCGGGCGGGTCTGTGAAGACGTTCGAGGAGTTCATCGCCGCGGCGGGCGACGGTGCTTTTTCCGCCGCATGGATCGTCGGCGGATATCCCGACGCCTGGGTGAAGAAGGAATGGGTGGCCGCGATCGGTCGCATCGGGACGATCGTCGCGCAGGACATCCTGCCAAACCCGATCGTCGAG
>JBDRKQ010000217.1:0-24434 GCA_043813895.1 Planctomycetota bacterium | reverse complement strand
CATGTCGGCCTCGATGCGATCTTCGACACCCTTCATCCCTGCCACGATCTTCGCACGCTCCTCCGGGTCCTTCGCGGTGATCTGGAAATTGTCATCGAGCTTCGTGCGGAAAGCACCGATCGCGAGTGTTCGGCCTTCCATAACGGCCAGCCGCGTCAGCGGCGTGGAAAGCTGCACGATTGGCTCGTACGGCAGGCCGGTCATGGCGTAGTAGCCCGCGCCGGACGCCTTGCGCAGGAGGACCGTGATCATCGGCACCGTGTTCGTCGAGTTCGTGTAGAGGAGGTTCGAGCCGTATCCCAGCAAACCGTGCTTCTCCGCTTCAAGGCCGATGTCGAAACCGGAGATGTCTTGAAGCCAGATGATCGGGATGCCGTCGGAGTCGCAGGACCTGGAGAATTGGGAGATCTTGGCGATGCCCTCGCGATAGAGCAGGCCGCCGGCGCGCGTGCGGTCCTTGAGTTCCGGGTGGAGCGTGAGCTGCTGGTTGTTCGCGATGATGCCGACGTAGAGGCCGTTGATCCGGGCGATGCCGGTGACCATCTCCTCGCCGGTGTGCGGCAGGAGCTCCCAGAAGAGCGAGCTGTCTACGAGCCTGGCAATGATCTGGTGGATGCTGTAGACGACTCGGTGGTCGACGGGAAGCAGGCCCTTGAGCTCGTGCGGCGAGAACCGCGGCGGGGCCGGCGCGAAGCCGTGACGGTAGTACGCGATAGCGCTGGCCGGCAGCTTCTCCACCTCCTGCCGAATTCGCCTGATCATTGTCAGGTCGTCCGGCACGCGCTCATCGGCGCAGTTCGACAGATGGACATGCACGTCCGGTCCGCCGATCGTGAGCGAGGTGATCTTCTGGGCCTTGGCGCCCTTGATGAGTGCCGCGCCGGCGATGACCATGTAGGCCTGTTCGGTCATGAAGAGCTTGTCGGAGATAATGGGCATGTAGCCCCCGCCCGCGATGCAGTCGCCGAGTACGCCGGCGATCTGTGGGACGCCGCTGGCGGAGAGGAGCGCATTCATCTTGAAGATGTAGCCAGCGCCGATCCTGCCGGGGAAGGTCTTGGACTGTTCAGGGAGGTTAAGCCCCGAGCAATCGACGAGATAGATCACGGGAACCTTGAGCCGCAGGCCGACTTCCTGGGCCCGCTCGATCTTCTCCGGCGTCAGCGGCCACCACGACCCGGATGCGACCGTGTTATCGTTGGCAATCACGACGGTGAGGCGTCCGTGGATCCGCGTGAAGGCGGTGATGACGCCCGCTGCGGGAGAGGTTCGGGGCGGCTTGCCGAACTCGAGGCCGTAGTTCACGAAGGTGTTGATCGGAAAGACGGTCGTGTCGGGATCCTTGAGCAGGTCGATCCGCTCCCAGGTGGTGAGCTTGCCCTTTGCATGAACGCGCTCGACGTACTCGTCGCCCCAGCCGGCGCGGACTTCCTCTCGGCCCTGCGTCAGGCGCTCGTTGAGCGCCTGCATCTTCTCGAAATTGTCCGCGAAGGCCTTCTCGTCAATCGCCTCTTCAGCGGGCGAGCCAATCGGGTGGAGGATTACTTTTGCCATAAACAACCCTGCGGATTGGGGGTTGACGATTTCGGATTGACGATTGAGTGTCGGTGCGGAGCATCCCCCAGGTCAAATCGTCAATCCCCAATCTTGAATCGTCAATTGCCCAACAGCCTTTCGATGAAGCTCGTGTCGTAGTTTCCTGCCGCGAAGTCCCTGTCTTTCATGATCTTTAGATGAACGGGAATCGTCGTCTTGACGCCGCGGACGTGGAAGGCCTTCAGCGCTTTGATCATGCCGTTGCGGGCGGCGTCGCGGTCCGGTCCCCAGACGATCAGCTTCGCAATAAGCGAGTCGTAGTAGACCGGAATGCGGTAGCCGGGCTGCACGTGCGAGTCGACCCGCACGGTCACGCCGGGGATCTCGCCGGGCGGCACAAACTCCACGACCTCGCCGGGCGACGGCTTGAAGTCGTCGAACGGGTCTTCGGCGTTGATTCGACATTCGATCGAATGTCCTTGCATGTCGATGTCGTCTTGACTGAAGGAGAGCGCCTCGTTCGCCGCGACGCGAATCTGCTCGGTCACGAGGTCGCGCCGAACGACCTGCTCGGTGACGGGATGCTCGACCTGGAGCCGGGCATTGACTTCCATGAAGAAGATGTTCCCGTCCGGATCCCTGAAGAACTCGACCGTTCCGGCATTGCGGTAGCCGATGGTCCGCATGACCCGGCGCAGCTTCTCTCCCAGTTCTTGCCGCAGCTCAGGTGTCATGACGGGAGAGGGTGACTCCTCCACGAGTTTCTGGTGCCGGCGCTGTGCGGAACACTCGCGCTCGCCGAAATGAACGACGCTCCCAAAGGCGTCCGCCATGATCTGGAACTCGATGTGCCGGCCGTCGATGATGTACTTTTCGAGGTAGAGGCCGGCGTTGCCGAATGCCTTTTCCGCTTCGAGCGAGGCCTCCTGGAACTTCTGCTTGAACTCGCCGGCGGCATTCACGCGCCGCATTCCTCTTCCGCCGCCGCCGGCAGTGGCCTTGAGCAGGACCGGGAAGCCGATCTCCTTCGCCAGCGCGAGGCCTTCCTCGACGTTGCGCAGCGTTCCGCGCGAGCCTGGAATGACCGGTAGGCCTGCCTCGCGCATCGTCTCGCGAGCCGTGGCCTTGTCGCCCATCGCCCGGATTGCCGCTGCCGGCGGGCCAATGAAGGTCATCTTCGCTTGTTCGCAAAGCTCGGCGAAGAGGGCATTCTCCGCCAGGAAGCCGTAGCCGGGATGGATCGCGCAGCAATCGTTCTGGTCGGCAGCCTGAATGACGGCTTCCATGTTGAGGTAGCTGCCGGCGCTCTTGGCTGGCCCGATACACACCTTGACGTCCGCCTGTTCCAGGTGCGGTGAGTCTGCGTCCGCCTGCGAATACGCAGCGACGGACTCGATGCCCAACTCCTTGCAGGCGCGAATGACACGAAGGGCGATCTCACCGCGGTTGGCAATTAGAACGCGTTTGAACATAAACAACACCGGGCTATTGGCGATTGCAGATTGGCAATTGTGCGATGGACAGTGGCGTTACTCCGAGAACCTCGAATCGTTAATCGCCAATCCATTCTGGTTTTCGTTTGTTCAGGAAGGCGTTCATGCCTTCCTGGCCCTCCTCACTCATTCGCAGCTTCGAGATTACCTCGGCCGTGTACGGACCATTGTCCTGGATTGAGCGCCGGGCCACCTCGCTGATCAAGGCCTTCGAGACGGCCAACGCTTCGGGCCCGCCGGTCAAGATCATTCTTATCTTCTCGTCCACGGCGACATCAAGCTGATCCGCAGGCACGACTGCGTTCACGAGTCCCATCTCCGCTGCTTGGGTCGCGGTGAATCGCTCTCCGGTGAGAAAGTACTCGCGGAGGTTCTTCTCGCCCATCCGCTTGAGCAGGTAGGGCGAGATTGCCGCCGGTGTCAGGCCGAGCTTCGTTTCCGAGAAAGCGAACACCGCATCCTCGGACGCGATGGCAATGTCGCAGACGGCGACGACGCCAGTGCCGCCTCCGATCGCGGTTCCGTTGATCCTGCCGACGACCGGTTTGGGGCAGTCGTAGATCTCCCGGAGCATCATCGCGAGGTTGAGGGAGTCTTCGTAGTTCTGCTCGTAGGTGTAGCTGACAACGCGTTTCATCCAATGGAGATCGGCGCCGGCGCAGAACGCCTTGCCCTCTCCCGTGAGCACGGCGACGCGCACCGCGGGATCGTCCCGGACCGCGGCGAATGCCTCTCGGAGGTCATCGAGCATCTGGTCGTTGAACGCGTTTCGGATGTCAGGCCGGTCGAGCGTGACCCGCGCAACGGAGCCTTCACAGGCAAGGCGTACGGTGCCGTGGGTCATGCGAACCTCCTGAACCAGCCGATGCTTGCGAAGAAGAGCCGCGGACTTCAGTCCGCGCGGTCATTCCCCCTGCGATGCCTTCTCTATCTTCGGACGGCCGCGCGGACTGAAGTCCGCGGCTCTTCCACGTCCGACGCGGGGGTCGGACGCTACACCCCACATTCCACCTCGTCGAGCTATCGCCTGACCGGTACCGCCTTGTGGCCGTAGTGGATGATGCCGGCGTCCCCCTCGGAGTAGAGCCGGCGGAACTCGAGCTTCACGGGCATCCCGATCTTGATCTCCTCGAAGGCGGCGTCGACGATCTGTGTCGTCAGACGCGCGCCGTCATCCATTTCAACAACGCCGACAGCAAAGGGCGCCTCGCCGGAGAACTCGTCCGACGGCGTGCGGATCACCGTGTGCGTTACCACCTTGCCGGTAAGCTTCATGTTGAAACGCTCGAACTCGCGCCCGTGGCACTTGCTGCAAATCAGCCGGGGCGGATAGTGTACCTTCCCACATTTCTTGCAGCGGGCGGCTTCGAGACGATAGGCCTGCGGATATGCTCTCCATGATCTTGCGGGTGGCATCTACATCACCTCCAGAATGTGCACGAGGGAGCTTCCACCACTCCCGCCCATGTTCTGAGCCATCGCGACTCTCGCATTCTTGATCTGTCGCTCACCGCACTCGCCGCGAAGCTGCTCTGTTATCTCGACGATTTGTGCCACGCCTGTGGCACCGACGGGATGGCCCTTCGACTTGAGGCCACCACTCGGATTGATCGGAATGCGGCCTCCGATGGCCGTTTCGCCTGCTTCAACGGCCGGGCCGCCCTTGCCGCGCTCGAAGAAACCGAGGCTCTCCGACACGATGATCTCGGCGATTGTGAAGCAGTCGTGGACTTCGGCGAAGTCGATGTCCTTCGGTCCCTTGCCGGACATCTTGTAGGCCTGTTCGGCGGCGGAATTGACGGCGGCAAGCGTCGTCATGTCCGCACGGTCGTGCAAGGCGATCGTGTCCGTCGCGTGTCCCGTGCCAGTTATCTTGACACCGAGTTTCTTGTACTTCTTCACCATGTCGGCGGGAACGAGGATCGCCGCGGCCGCACCGTCCGTGATCGGGGAGCAATCCAGGATGTTCAGCGGATCGGCCACCTTGACGGAATTGATCACGCCTTCGACGGTGACGTCCATTCGAAACTGCGCCCGCGGGTTCGACTTGCCGTTGCGATGGTTCTTCACCGCGACCGACGCAAGTTGCTCACGCGTCGTTCCGTACTTGGCCATGTGCGCCACAGCCATCATCGCGTACAGACCCGGGAAGGTGACGCCGCTTCGCCCTTCCCACTTCATGTCGGCGGCAGTGGCGAGGGCGCGTGTCGCATCGCCTCCGCTGACGTCCGTCATCTTCTCGACACCGCTGGCCATCACGACGTCGTGCATCCCGCTTGCGACGTCCATGTAAGCCATGCGGAACGCCAAACCGCCGGACGCGCAGGCGGACTCGACGCGCGTGCCCGGTATCCCCGCCTGGCCGAGGTAATCGGCCATCACCGATTCGAGGTGCTCCTGAGCCGAGAAGAGCCCGGGACTCATGCTTCCGATGTATAGTGATTCAAGCTTGTCGACGCCGGCATCATCCATGGCGAGCAACGCGGACTCGACAAAAATGTCGCGCGTGGATTTCTCCCACAGCTCGCCCCAGTTCTGCATTCCGACGCCGATTACGGCAACATCTCTCATTGTTCTTGTCCTCCTAGTGAGCCGCCAGGCGGATCTTACGCCGCAGCTTGGCATACTCGCCGTATTCGAGATAGGTCACGTTCTCGTCCAGCAGCCAACGGGTCCTCGGAGCGAGGTCTCGCGTCTTGCGAACGCGGTCGCGGACCGTCAACACGAAGGCGTCGCTGCCGGCGCCGGAGCCGTATGAACACATCATTACCCTGTCGCCGGGTTCGGCAACATCCAAGACGGCCGTCAACCCAAGCGGCGATGCGCCGGAGTATGTGTTGCCCAGCGTAGGGACGAGGCGTCCGACATCGATCTGTTCGAAGCTGAAGCCCAGCCGCTTGGCGACGCGCTTGGGGAACTTGCCGTTGGGTTGGTGGAAGATCGCGTACTTGAAGTCGCCGGGTTTCATGCCGGACTTCTCCAGGATGCCGTCGACTGCGCCCGTGACCGTTCGGAAGTACGCCGGTTCGCCCGTGAAGCGGCCGCCGTGAGCGGGATAGAACTGGTGCTCGCGGCGCCAGAAGTCCGGCGTGTCCGTCATGAAGGAGTAGGACTCGTCGACCGTCGCGATGATCCGGTCGTCGTCTGCGCCCATGATGAAGGCGGCGGCGCCCGCGGCGGCGGAGTACTCGAGGGCGTCACCCGGGGCACCCTGTGAAGTGTCTCCGCCGATGCCCATGCCGTACTTGATCAAGCCGGCCTTGACCAGCCCATAGACGACGAACATGCCTTCGGAGCCCGCCTTGCAGGCGAACTCGAAGTCGGCGCAGTGGCAATCCGGCGTCGCGCCGATCGCCTCGGCGACGGTGACGCCGGAGGGCTTGACAGCGTAAGGATGCGATTCGCTGCCGACGTACACGGCGCCGATGTCCTTCGCGTCGATATCGGCCCTCGCCAGCGCGCTTCGGGCCGCTTCGACGGAGAGCGTGATCGTGTCCTCGTCGAGGCCCGGGACCGACTTCTCGCGCAGTTCCAGGCCCTTCTTGTAGCTTGGCGCGTCCGCTCCCCAGACTTTGGCGATCTCTTCGACCTTAATTCGCCGCCTGGGGATGTGGGCGCCATAGCCGATGATTCCTACAGCCATCTGTCCTCCTCATTCTCTGGGCCGGAGCCGCGGTTGAACACGGTGTCCGGGCGTCCCAACAACCAATCACAAGTCGCCGGGTCGCGGTGACCAGTACTTGTGGAAAGATACGGAATCAAGCAATTTACCGTGGCGACAAAGGGTAGTCAACCGTGGCTATCCGGCGAGGCGGGTCCGGAGTGCGTGACGCTTCCGGCGGGCTGCGGCGGCCGGGCTGCGACACCGAATGGAGCGTCGGTCGTAGGGGGCCGACGTCAGGTTTTCCGGTTCCGGAACGCCCCATGGAGGCCGTCACGGACCCGATGAGCTCCGCGTGTGGCAGAAGACCTTGTATAGGTCGGGCTCATGTGGTTCAATATCAGCCGCGCACACACCTCTTTCGCGCGGGCGATCGGGCAGCGCGCAAGCGAAGTGCGGACTTCGCGCAACCTGGACCGGGCTCAAAAAGGAAGGAGAAGATATGCGCCGCCTATGGAGCACCTGTGGCGCCCTTCTGATTTCTGGGGCCGTGTTGATTTGCGCGAGCCCGGGCTGCGAGAGTGTGGGCGATTTCCTGGGGGCCGGCACGAATCCGGCCGGGAATCCACTTCCCAGTGTTCCCTCCGACAGCGTTCTCCTCTTGCTTGACAACCAGTCGGGTGTGCCTGTGGCGATCGAGGCGAAGTTCGAGTCACAGGGACAATCTGTCCGGCGGACTTCCCGTGTGTTGACCGTTTCCGGCATTGAGTCTCAGGCGGCATTGGTCCGCACTGTCGCCGAGCGGATCACCGTGACGGCCAGGATCACCGGGGCCGCGCCGTTTCTTGCGCCCGCGAGATTGCAGACCGGCTTCTTGTTGGTGGAACGTGTTTATTTCCTGGGGCAAGACTATGAGGGCGGGGGCACAATCGCGTTTTCCGTGCCGGTTCCGCCGCCGGACTGCAACGACAACGGGACGCCGGACGCGCGTGATATCGTCGCGGGCGTCAGCGCAGATCTTAATGGCAACGATATACCCGATGAGTGCGAGACCTTCCTGAGTATCACGACGTGCGCGGCTGCAGTCGTACTGAGTGCCGGGCCGGAATGTTTCGGAGAGGTTCCCGACTTGAGGGGCGAGATCAACGTCGAAAACGAAGACGGACCGGCACTGGACGTGACGGTTGAGCAGACGCCGCCTGCCGGAACTCCGCTGGAAGTGGGCGGGCCGGTGGTCGTGACGATTACGGCGGCCGATTCGATCGGCCGGACCGCGAAGTGCGAGACGACGGTTCTCCTGGAAGACACGTTGCCGCCTGAATTGGAAGTTCCGCCCGACGTCATGTTGGAGTGTGGCCATGCGATCGATTTCGCCAGCGTGGGCCATGCGGTCGCGACCGACAATTGTGACGCTGAACCTACGGTGACGTGTAGCTGCGCGACGTCCGGCAACTGTCCGGAGACGATCGTTTGCACTTGGACGGCGATGGATGCGTGGGACAACACCACGATCGGCGTGCAGACGATTCTTGTTGAGGACGTCGCGGCACCCGAGGTCCAGGGATTATTGGTCGTCGGAGGCGACGTCAGCAGCGAGTGCTCGGCGCTCGTGACGTTTTCGGCGACAGTGGAGGACACCTGCTGCATCGAGCCGAGTGATATCGAGGTTGAGGTTGTGATCGCCACGGGCGTCGGGCAGTTGGGCGTACCGGACATCACGAAGACACCGAACGGGAGCGGCGGCATCGACGTGAGCGGCCAGGTGCTCGTGACGGATGCGGAGGAGTGCCCAGTAACAATCCAGGTGACCGTGCTCGCGGCGGATTGCTGCGGGAACGTCGCGAGCGATGCGGCGTCGGGCGACGTGACGAATTGCGATGATTGTTCGGAGCCGCCGCCGACGGGCGCGTGCTGCTTCTATGACATGTCGTGCCAGGAGTTGACCGAGTTCGCATGTGAGGATGCGGGTGGGACGTACGCCGGCGATGCCGTGACATGCGCGGCCGGCGTGTGCGAGCCAACGGCCTGTTGCTGGACGGACGGCAGTTGTACAGAGGAAGACCCCACGACGTGCTTGGAATCCGGCGGAATGCCACATCCTCCCGGGACCCTGTGCTCGGACGTGACGTGCGATATGTGTGTCTCGTGGAAGACCTTGCTGTTTCAGGGATTGGATGAGAACGGGCCGATTCTGCCCAGCGAGTTGGGAACGGGCTCCGAGATTGCCGAGCACTATTGGGTGGGCGTCGCGTTTGCGACGCACATCAGTTGGTGGGGCGTGACTGCGGTGTCCGACGTCCAAGGCGGTCATGCGCCATGCGATAAAGGAACATCCGATTGCCTCGTGTCGCTGTATGAGAATGCCGCAGGTGCGCCTGGGGAGCTGGCGTGCGAGTCGGTGGTGACTCCGGCGATCGAGGACACGGGGCTGCTGTGGAACGGCGTGTTGCCGATCCGCCGATACAGCGTGACCATTCTTGACCTTTGTCCGATTCCGACCGACGGTTGGATTCGCATTGCCGGGGTACCCGGTCCAGGCGAGCCGGACTGCCGGTTCTGGTTGATGAGTTCTCTCAGCGGCAATGGATCGTGCCTGGCATGGGACGGCTCGCAGTGGGGCACTGTATCCCACGACGTGGCATTGTGGATCAGGGGCTTCGGCACGTGATGTCCGGCGAAGCCGCCGCGACGAAAGCCACATTGTTCACCGGCGGGATTCTCACGAGCCGACCACGTGCGGATCAAGAAGAGCAGACCGGCGCGGGGTCGAGGTCGCCGTCCTGCCCGTCAAGTCACTCGCGACCTTATCGAGCAACGTCCTGAGCACGATCCGCCCGATGCCTACGTCGGTGTTGACCTGGACAGCGACGGCCAGACCGTGTTTCTCGTAGTACCACATCGATGAAACGTACCCAGGCACCCATCCGCTGTGGCCGATCGCCAGGCCGTGGTCGGTGTGTCGAAGGGCCACGCCCAGGCCGTACTCTTCGGGGGGGTCGCCTTGCGTGGAGACGCCTTGAAACATCTGTCGTAGTGAATCCGGTTCGAGGACGTTTCCGCCGTACAACGCGTGTGCCCAGCGTGCCAGATCGAGTGCCGTCGAGATGAGCCCGCCGCCGGTCCATTCCAATTGCGGGTTGATTGCGTATCGCCCCTTCACGGCGACTTCGACCGGCAACGAGAACAGGTTCTCTTCGGACGTGTACCCGCTCACCAATCTCGCCAGGTCTGGACGATCCGCGGGCGATGTGTCTGCAAGGCCATACGGTACGAGAATGCGGTCCGTGACTTCCTCGTAGTAGGTCCGACCGGTGACGCGCTCGATGATCATGCCGACGAGGATGTAGTTTGTGTCTGCGTATGACCAACCACCGCCGGCCGGGAAGAGCGGTTCCGCGTCGAACACGAATGCGAGGAGTTCCTCGGGTCGCCAGACTTTCTGAGGGTTTTCTATCAGCGCGTCTCTGAATGCCGGCGTCATGATGTGACGCGGGATTCCACTCGTGTGATTCATCAACATCCGAAGCGTGATTCGATCCGCGTTCGGGAGTCTGTCAAACCATTCGTCATCCGGGAACCAGCGTGAGACCTTCGAGCCGAGATCGACACGCCCGTCTTTGGCCAGCTTCAGCAGTAGCGCCGCCACATATGTCTTGCCGATGCTGCCCGAAAACATGCGATCGGTCGGCTGCATCAGGCGGGGATAGTTCTTGCGGGAAACCCCCGCGGCCACGGTACCCGCTCGTCCGTCCGGCAATACAAACCCAAGCGTCGCGCCGGGACATTCACGCTCAACGCAGAATGCCTCAAGTCGGCTCCGAGCGGCCTGAAGGCATTCCTCAGGTGCAGTGCGCGGTTTGGACGTCGAGCGATTACCTTCGGATGCCGCTTGGTTCGGAGACTGTCGGTCGAGGCAGCCTAGCGCGAGCGAAGCGGCAATCACACATGAGAGACTCGTCACTGTCCTCCGTGACGCGGCCCGTCTGATTGCCTCTCCAGGTTTGCGAATGTCCATGATTGTGGCTTTCCCTATCGCGACGATGTGGCACGGGTCGCCGCGCGTGCGGACCCTCCTTGGTGATGATCGTGCCAGCCCGACCTTGTTCACGGCCTACTTGCCCTGATTCAGCAGTTCCCAGATTCGGGCGAGGTGGTAGTCGTCATGATCGGCGGCAAACAGGCACGCATCCACGAGGCGCATCGGCGTTTCCAGGCGAGGATGTTGGGCGACTCGGGCGAAGTCGGCGTCTTGCAGCGCGTCGAGCCTGGCGACGAATCGGTCGCGTTCGGTTCGGAACGACGACAGCACCGTGCCGATCGGCATGGCGTTGTAGTTGGCGTCATGCGTGGCGCGGTTGGTCATGTCCGCGGGTCGGAGGGTCTTCGCGTCTGCCAGGTAGTCTTCAAGCCGTCCCAACCAGATTGCCTCCACTTCTCGCAGATGGCCGACGTTTTCCTGGATCGACCAGGCGCCCGGCTTGTCCCGACGGGTGAGTACGTCCGCGGCGACGCCGCGTAGCATCTCTTCGAGCCTCGCGGCGGTCCCGCGGAGGCGTTCGAGGATGTCGGGAAAGAGTTCAACGGGAAAGTCGAAGCGCCATTTGCGTTTGATCCAGGGTAATCGGGCGGACATTACACGGGGCCTCCAAAATCGCACGATCCGCCGAGGGTGGGGGCCGCTCACTCCGGTCGCCATCGCAGATCCGGCTTGCGGCTGGCCCGGACTTCGTCCGCGCGGTCGATCCAGGCCTCCGTCGGGGCATTCTTGAGAATGTCCGGCGACTCGGCGGCCTCGTGGGCGATCTGCTCCATCGTCGCCACGAAGGCATCCAGCGTCGCCTTTGACTCCGTTTCCGTCGGCTCGATCATGAGCGTGCCGTGGATCGGCCACTCCATCGTCGGCGGGTGAAAGCCGAAATCGATCAGCCGCTTGGCGAAGTCCAGCACGCGAAGGCCGTCCTTCAAACCCGGCTTGAGCAGGAACTCGTGACTGTATGGGCCGGAGAAGGGCAGTTGATAGCCGGGGATGTCCTTAAGACGAGCCGCCAGATAATTCGCCGCGAGGACCGCCTTCTCGCTGACGTCTTTAAGTCCTTCCGGCCCCAGCGCGCGAATGTACGCGTAGCACCGCACAAGTACGCTGAATTGCCCGAAGAACGTCCGCACCCTGCCAATCGACTTGGGAATGTCGTAGTCAAGGAAGAATGTGCCGTCGGACCGCTTGTTGACCTGTGGCGCGGGCAAGTATGGCGCGAGCTTCTTGCAAACGGCGATCGGCCCGGCACCCGGCCCGCCACAGCCGTGGGGCGTGCTGAACGTCTTGTGCGTGTTGTAGTGCATGACGTCGACGCCGAAGTCGCCCGGTCGCGTGATGCCGAGGATGGCGTTCATGTTCGCGCCGTCGAGGTAGAGCAGTGCGCCGCGCTCATGGAGGATTTCGGCCATTGCCTGGATCTGATGATCGAACTTCCCGACGGTGTTCGGGTTCGTAATCATCAGCGCGGCGGTCTGCTCGGTCACTTTGCTTCGCAGGTCGTCCAAGTCGAGCAAGCCGTCGGGCCTGCTTTTCACGGGCGTTGCGTTGCGGCCGCAGATGGTGCAACTGGCGGGATTCGTGCCGTGCGCGGTATCGGCCGTGAGCACGTCGGGCCTGAGGCCGCCGTGGTCGGCGTGATAGGCGTTGATCACCATGAGGCTGGCCATCTCACCGTGGGCGCCGGCAGCCGGCTGCAAGGAGACTTCATCCAGCCCGGCGATCTCCGCGAGGAACGCCCGGAGGTTGTAGAGCAACTCCAACGCGCCCTGCATATCGGCGTCAGGCTGCAAGGGGTGGAGATTGCTGAAGCCCGGCAAGGCCGCAGCCCACTCGTTGACGCGAGGGTTGTACTTCATCGTGCAGGAGCCCAGCGGGTAGAAGTTCGCATCCACGCTGAACAGTCGGCTGCCGAGTCGCGTGTAGTGGCGTACGATTTCGCACTCGCCCAGCTCGGGCAACGGCGGGGCGTCTTCGGCCAGCAGTGCCACAGGGATGGCATGCAACGAATCAGTGGACGGCACGTCGCTCTCGCCGAGGTCCACCGCGCACGCACCAGGCGTCGTCTTCTTGAAAATCAGCGGTTCGCCACAGGTTGGCCCCACACGATTCATCGCATTATCCTTTCGCTGGTGCGAGAGTCCTTGCTGGTGCGAGAATCCTCGCTGCATCGCTGGTGCGAGAATCCTCGCTGCATCGCTGGTGCGAGAATCCTCGCTGCATCGCTGGTGCGAGAATCCTTTCTCGCACCCACTCTGGCTGTAACCATCTCCCGCATCCTCTCAGGATGGGAATCTCGCACAAGCGGGTTCGACATCGGATGCACCCTCCGGCCTAGGCCGGAGGCTCTTGCTACGCCTTCTTCAGTGCTTCGACGAGGCGGTCGATTTCCGCCTTGGTGCGTTTCTCCGTTACAGCCACGAGCAACTTGTCCTCCATCTCCGGGTAGAACGTCTTCATCGCCACGCCGGCCAGGATGCCTTCGTCGTGGCAGACATCGAGCACGTGCTCCACGGGCTTGTCACACTTGACGACGAACTCCTTGAAGAACGGTCCGGCATATGGCAGCGAGTAACCCGGCGTCTCGGCGATTTCCCGTGCGGCGTAGTGCGCCTTGTCGAAGCACATCCGCGCGACCTTGGCGATGCCCCGTTTACCCATCGCTGCCGTGTAGATCGCCACCCGAAGCGCCATCAGGCCCTGGTTGGTACAGATGTTGCTCGTCGCCTTGGCGCCACGGATGTGTTGTTCTCGCGTCTGCAGGGCGAGGCAAAAGGCCTGTCTGCCGGACTTGTCGACCGTGCGCCCGACGATGCGGCCCGGAAGGCGGCGGACGAAGGCCTGCTTCACCGCGATCAGCCCGCACCAGGGCCCTCCCATTTGCAGCGGTATCCCCAACGGCTGCCCTTCGGCGACGACGATATCCGCACCCAGGTCGCCCGGCCGCTTCAACATGCCGCAACTGATCGGGTCCGTCGCCACGATCAGTGTGACACCGGCCGACCGACACAGCCGGGCGATCTCGTTCAACGGCTCGATCTGCCCGAAAAAGTTCGGGCTCTGCACGAACATCGCGGCCGTGTCCGGGCCGATCGCCTGTTCGAGCGAGGCCACGTCGATCCGAATCGAGCCTTCGCCGGTCTTGACCTCGCTGAGATCGATGGGCAGGTCGCGGCAGTAGGTGTGCACCACGTCGCGGACATGGCAGTGAACAGTGGCGGCCAGGATCACTTCTCTCTTCGCGGACGCGCCACTCGCCATCAGAACAGCCTCGGCCGCGGCGCTGCCCAACTCGTATAGCGATGCGTTGGATACCTCCATGCCGGTCAACTGGCAGATCATCGTCTGGAACTCGTAGAACGCCTGGAGCGCCCCTTGCGACGCCTCCGCCTGGTAGGGCGTGTAGGCCGTCAGGAAAGTCCCCTGCGAGGCCATCGCGTCCACCAGCGCGGGGATGAAATGGTCGTAGCCGCCCGCCCCCAGGAAGCAGACCTGCTCATTGAGACTCTTGTTCCTGGCAGCCAGAGCGCCGAGATGCGCCCGCAACGCCGGTTCGCCCATCGCGTCCGGCAAGTCGAGTGGACGCGTCAGCCGAATGTTAGCAGGGATCGTCCGGAACAAATCGTTGATCTGGGAAACGCCGATCGTGTCGAGCATCTCCCGCGTGTTTTCGTCGGTGAATTGTGTGTATCTCATGGTGTTTCAAGACCCGGGGATGCCTGCGCCGCATGTAGCGTCGGCCCCCCGCGGCCGACGTGAATGGGGAGTGAACTGCTTGGCATTCCACGTCGGCCTCAGGGGGCCGACGCCGCCGAGGGCATGCACTGCTCAAGAGCAGTGGCACACTCGGGAACTCGGCGTCGCTAGCCCGCTAGCTCGCGATCTGGGCTTCGTAGGCATCCGCCGGCATCAAGGCCTCAAAGGCGGACGCGTCCGGCACCTTCACCTTGATCATCCAGCCCTCGCCGAATGCGTCGTTGTTGATCAGTTCCGGCGAATCGGCCAGCGCCTCGTTGATCTCGGTGACAACGCCGGTCACGCCGCAGGTCAGGTCGCTCGTCGCCTTGACGCTTTCGATCTCGCCAAACGGCTTGTCGGCAGCAACCTCGGTCCCCACGGCCGGCAGATCCACATAGGTGACGTCCGTCAATTCGTCCGCCGCAAACTGGGAGATGCCGATCGTGCACGCGTCCCCGTCGAGCCGGTGCCACTCATGTGATTCCAGAAACCGTAGTTCTTTTGGAACGCCCACGTTATCTCTCCTCATCATCTTCTTCGTTCAGAAGGCAAGCATCAGGACAACGCACGCCGCCGCTCATTTGTTCCGCTTGTAGAACGGCAACGGCGCCACCGCAGCGCCCACGCGCTCGCCGCGTATCTCCACTTCCAACTGTTCACCCTCGACGGACCGATCCGAATCCACGTACGCCATGGCGATCGACCTGCCCAGCGTCGGGCTCTGCGTGCCGCTCGTGACGCCGCCGATCTCCGCGCCGCCTCGGGCAAAGACCTTGGCCCCCTGTCGCGCGATCCGCTTACCGACGAGCACCAGGCCGGTTATCTTCCGCCGTGGCCCCTCTGCATGGATCCTCCGAAGCGCCTCGACGCCCAGGAAGTCCTTCTCCAAATCCACGCACCACTTGCAGCCGGCCGAGATCGGGTCGATGTCCTCGTTCAGTTCGTGCCCGTACAGCGGCATGCCTGCTTCGAGACGGAGCGTGTCCCGCGCAGCCAGGCCGGCCGGCTTGACCGTCACGCGATCCTCACCGCCGTCGCGCGTCAGAAAGCCCCACACCATCGCTCCAACCGAACTCGGCACGACAACCTCCACGCCGTCCTCGCCGGTGTACCCACTGCGAAAGACGCTGTACTTCGTTCCCATGTAGGAACCGGTGATGAAGCCGTATCGCGACATGCCTTCGAGCTTGATCGGCAGGTGTTGCTCGAAGAGCGTCATGGTCTCGGGGCCTTGCACGGCGATCATCACGCTCCTTTGCGTGGTGTCATCGAGCGTCACCTTGCGGCCCTCGGCGTGCCGCTGTAGGTGGGCCATGATCTTCTCACGGTTGCTCGCGTTGCACACCATCAGGAAGAACGAGTCGTATCGAGAGACGATGACGTCGTCCAGGACGCCGCCTCGTTCGTTGCAGAGGTGGCTGTAGCCGGACCGGCCCACCTTGAGCCTGGCGATGTTGCGGGTGCAGACGTGCTGAAGCAGCGCCTCTGCATCCGCGCCGCTGATCAGCAAACGTCCCATGTGGGAAACATCGAACGCGCTGCTGGCCATTCGGGTGTGGAGGTGCTCGTCCTGGACTCCCCGGTACATGACCGGCATCTCCCAGCCGCCGAAATCAACGAGCCGGGCCCCCAACCTTCTGTGCGTGTCGTAAAGCGCTGTGCGTAGCATGGGACCGAGTTTAGGCCCCGTTCGGCAGGGGGTCAAGGTGGATGCGACCCCATCGTTCACAGGGTCCCGTGCGATCACCGCCGCCGCTTGCTTCCACCCCTTCGGCCTGGCTTGCCGGAACCTCTGCGAGGCTGTCGCGGACCGGCCGGCTTCCTTTCCGTCGGCCGTTTCTGGGTTTTCCTCTTGCCCTTGGCCGTCTTGTCCTTGGCCGTTCCGTGTTTCGCTTCGGTCATCGCCAGGTCCAGTTTGCGCGCGGAGACATCCACCTCGGCGATGCGGACGCGGAGCCGCGAGCCCATCGCGAATGTTTGGCGCGTGCGTTCGCCGGTGACGCGGCCCGTCTTCACGTCCACTTCCCACCAATCGCCGGTCATCTCTTCGAGGCGAAGCAGGCCCTCGATCAGGAACTTCGGATGCTGCACGAACATGCCGAAGCCCGTCACGCCGGTGACCACGCCTTCGAACTCCTCGCCGACGTGGTTCGACAAGAGCCGCAGGACTTTGACTGTTTTCAACGTCCGCTCAGCGCCCTCCGCCTGCCTGGAGGCGTAAGACAGCTTCGTTCCCAGTTCCTTCAGCGTTGCGTCGTCCGGAACCTCGGCAGAGCCGCCGCGCTTGTGGCTCTTAAGCTGTTTTGTGACGTGCAGATCGAGCAGCCGGTGGACCATCAAATCGGGATAACGCCGGATAGGGCTCGTGAAGTGCGTGTAGCCCTTGCTCGCCAGGGCGAAATGTCCGATCGCATCGGGGGAATACTCCGCCATCTGCATCGACTTCAACACCGCCAGGCTGACCGCGTAGCCCTCGGGCTTACCCCGCACCGGCGCCAGGATCGCCTGGATGTCCGCCGGGGCCATCTGCTTGGGCACGGTATGCCCCGCCGCTCGCAGCAACTTGGCCACTGCATCCAATGCCGCCTCGTCCGGCTCACCGTGGATACGTCGCAGAAACGGTACGCCCAGCCTTTCCAACAGCCGTGCGACCGCCTCGTTCGCCTCCACCATGAACATCTCGATGATCGTGTGACTGAAGCTCGTGTCCGCTGGTTTCGCATCCACCACGCGGCCGCTGTCGTCGAGGATCAACTCCACCTCAGGCAGATCGAGCACGATCATGCCGTCGTCCAGCCGCCGGCGCCGGATGATCCGCGCGAGCTCGTCCATCTGTTGCAGCAATTCGACGATTGCTTTGCGAAATCGGCCGTGCTTGCCCTCCAGGATCGCCGTGGCCTGCCCATAGGTCAGCCGCTGGGCCGAACGGATCACCGTGTTCGCGAAACGCGTTGCGACGACTCGGCCCTTCGCGTCGTACCGGATAAACGCGCTCTTGCACAATCTCGGCTCGTCTTGTTGGAGGCTGCAAACGCCGTTCGACAACACCTCGGGCAGCATCGGGATGACGTGACCGGGGAAGTATACGCTCGTGCCGCGCGCTTGGGCCTCCTCATCCAACTCGCTGTCGAGCCGTACGAACGTGCTCACATCCGCGATGTGAACGCCCAACTCCCATTCGGCCTGAGCAGCCTTGCCTTGTCCACGCTTCCGTGCGGAGCCGCCGCGGGTCCCGGTCGGTTCGAGATGCTCCAACGAGATCGCGTCGTCAAAATCTCTCGCATCGTCGGGATCGATCGTGATGATGGTCAGCTTGGAGAGGTCCTCGCGAGACTCCGCCGCTGCGCTGGGATCGAAGGCATCGATCACCGCCCGCGCCTCATCCAACACAGCGGGCGGGAACGTGTCGGGCAACTGGTACTGCCGAATGACACTCAGCAGATCCACGCCGGGCCGCCCGGACTTGCCGAGCCTCTCGACGATGACTCCCTTTGCAGGCTTGCCTTCGCTCGGATACCTGACGATCTCCACGACGACCTGGTCGCCCGAGCGGCACGACTTCGCGCCCGCGTCGCCGATCAGAATGGGAACGTGGAGCGTGTTGCCGTCCGGTTGCACGAACCAGATTCCTCCTTCCTGGCGGAGCCGACCCACGAAGCGGCTGTTTCCACGTTTCAGAACGCGGACGATCCGGCCGCCGAAGGCCGGTCTCCCGTCGCGCTTCCCCCGGCGCAGCACGCGGCACAGAACGGTGTCGCCCGTCACGGCGTCCAGCGAGGCGCCGGCGGCAATGTACAGGTCGCCGTGTACGGTCGGTTCATCCGGCACCACGAACCCGAATCCGCGCGGGTTCGCCCGATACGTCCCCACGGCCTCGCCGCGCGGTTGGTTGAGCATGACGGCGTTGCCGGTCCCGAGCACGACGCGACCCACTCGGCGCAAGGCGTCGACCGCCTCGTGGAAATCACCGTACTCGGCCTCGGCGATTCCCATCGCGCGGGCGAGACCGACCGCCTGTAGGGGCCGGTAGCCAGGCTGTTGGAGGAATGAGAGGATTCTGTCGGAGAATCGTTTTGGCATTACAGACTCCCGGGGTTGCGGAGTTCTACCGAAGAGGCGACCATGCCTGTAACGGTAAGACCGCCGGCCCGCAAGATAAGGAAACAGTGACCATGGAAGATATCATCTCTCATGCACGTGAATTGGGCAAGAAGATCGCCGCACATCCGCGGTGTTCGAACTTCATGAACGCCACACGCGAGGTCGCCGCCGACACTGAGGCCCAGCGAATCCTCGGAGAATACCAAGAGCAGGTCACCAGTATCCGCCGGCTTGAAGTCGAGCAGAAGCCCATCGAGGTGGAGGACAAACACAAGCTGGCCGATTGCGAGGCCGCCGTCGCCGGCAACGAGCTGCTCAAGAATATGATGAAACACCAGGCGGACTACGTGGAGATGATGACGCGCATCAACAACGCAATCGACGAGGCGGTCCAGCAGGCCGAGTCGTGATGTCAGGTCCGCGCGAAAGAGAATCGTCTTCCGGCGCGTCGAGCAAACCTTGCCAGGGCAAGGCGTGGCAGGCCGCAATCGATTTCGGCATTGACATGAGCCAGATCGAGGTCCTGCGCACGCTGACGCCGACGGAACGATTGAATCGCCACGCCCAGGCACTCGCAGTTGTCCGGGCAATGCGCGCAGCCGGCGAGGGATACTATGGATTCGACCCTCGACATCCTGAAGCGGCTCAATGAGTACCAGGTGGAGTTCGTCATTATCGGCGGCATGGCCGGGGTCGCGCACGGGTCGAGCCTCGTTACCGAAGACCTCGACGTCTGCGTTCCCCTGACTCGCGAGAACCGCTCTCGAATCATGGCATCTCTTGCCGACTTGAACCCGCGATGGCGGATGCACCCTGATCGTCCCCCGGTACCCCTGCACCCTGCGAAACTGGAGGGGTGTAAGAACATCTACATCCTCTCTGACTGGGGCCAGGTCGATTTCCTCTCGGAGGTTACCGGGCTCGGCGACTTCGGGTTGGTTTCTCGGCGATGCGTTACGATGGACATCGCCGGCGGGGCTTGCAGCGTCCTATCGCTCGATGCCCTCATCGAGGCCAAGCGGGCGATGGGCCGTCCGAAGGACATCCAGGCAGCAATGGAACTGGAGGCGATCCGAGAGCGATTAATGTGAGCCGAGTTCGCGGGGGGCTCCACCTTTTCAATGGGGGACAGAGACAGACAAGTAGCCGCATATCTCCTCGATCTTCGATTCCCAGGTCTCTCGCTGCATCGCTGCTTGTCTTTCCGCGGGCGCTGGGTACGCCGTTCCCTTAGGGGCGGGAGACGGAACGGACGTGGCGCAGTCGTCGGATGTCGCCAGCGCCGCTTCACACGCCTGGATGAATTCCGTGGGATTGTGCGAGATCGCGGCCAGCGGCGTATACGATGCCACCTCAGGCAGCGCGGTCGAGACGACGGGCAGCCCTGCCGAAAGATACTCGCGGAGCTTGATGGGGTTCACCGCGCGAGTAAGCTCGTTGACCTTGAACGGGATCAGGCCGATGTCGAAGCCCTTGGCGTAGGCCGGGAGATCACGATACTCCCGCCGCCCAAGCAACTGCACGTTCGGCAGGTTCCTCAACGGCGATACATCCGTTGCCACCTCTCCTATCAGCACGATCGTCCAATGCTGACGCCGGCAGGCGACATTTGCGATCAACTCGACGTCCAGCCAATCCTGCAACAAACCCCAGAAACCCATGATCGGCCGCTCCAGGTTCGCAATGTCCGACGGCACTGCCAGGTCAGGCAATCTCGCCCGAGCGAAATGCTCGACGTCCACGCCGTGGGGAACCATGACAACGTTCGGATTCAGGTGCCGCTTGGCTTCGTACAAGGCCCGCGAGGTCGTCACGACGAGGTCCGCCCGGGCGGCCAGACGCGCCTCGGCTTCCAACGTCGCGTCCGCGTCGTAGCCGGAGAATCGGCTGAACTCATCGACGCAGTAATAGACCACGCACTCCTCGTCGAATCGCCCGCACATGTAGTCCACGTCCGGCGCGAACGACCAGAGCTGCACAGGCCGGTCGGGCAAGTCGCTTAAGACGGACTTGATCTGCCGCGTCAGCAGTTGCCGGTTCACCGCCGCCGCCGCCCGGTTGCCCGGCATCGGCACGACCAGCGGTGTGATGACGGTGAGCGAGTCCGACACGCGACGCGGACCTGTGATGAACTGTCGCAGCTTCGCGGCGACCGCCCCGGCATCCGCGCCCGAGATACGCGGTCTGCGAGAGGCGTGGTAGTTCACCCAGACGACGTGGTTTCGCTTCGAGAGCAGCCGCATCACGTGATGCTTGCTCGTCGGATCGTAAAACCAGTTGCTGGCAAAGCAGATGATGATTCGATCTTCGAGCATGGGGGAGCTATCAGCTGTCAGCTTTCAGCACTCAGGTTTCGTCCTTCAGGCTTTCGCGCTCAATACGGACTTGAATACATCGACGCATTCGAGGGCGACCTGTTGCCAATCGCGCTGCCCGCCGACGGCCGCAATGGCCTCGCGGTCCCAATCCCTCGCCAACGCCCGGCAGATCTCCTTTGTCAAGGCTGCACGATCTCCCAACAGTGCCAACGACCCTAACGCCGGATCGTTCACGATCTCGCGATTCCCGCCCACGTCCGTCGCCACGACGGGACATCCGCACGCCAACGCCTCGACGATTGCGTTGTTCCACCCCTCCGATCGACTGGCCAACACGAAGAGGTCCGCCGCGTTTAGCAACTCCGCGATCTCATCGGGCCTTCGCCGCCCCAGCAGCGTCACCGCGCCGCTGGGCCCCTCGCACGGCCCAAGGCCCGAGCCGTCGATCTGCCGCCTCAGGCGACGCTCGTATGCCGGCTCCCCCGCGGCGCCACCGACGAGCCGCAGACGCACGTCCCCCGCCCGCTGCCGTACTTCCGGCCAAATCTCGACCAGTCGATGAAAGCCCTTCAACTCTTGAATGTGCCCCACAGAAATGACGTACCTGGCATCCTCCGACGACCCATGCCCCGTTTTCCCAAAACGCCGGAACATCTGCGTGTCAACCCCGTTCGGAATCACTCGAACGCCGAGATCGCGCCCGGCCACTTCGTTGGCCAAGTTCGCCAGCGACTGCGAGACCGCGATCAGGGCGTCGGCATCCCGCAGCATCTGCCGAATCAGCCGCCGCTTTGACGGGTCCGCAATCTGACTGACCAGCTTCCCGCGAATGGTGCAGACGAATGGAATCCCCGTATTCCGCGCGACCCGCCACGCCCCCACGCCGTCAGGCCAGACGAAGTGTGCCTCGATCAATTGATGATTGGGGATTGACGATTGACGATTGGCTGGCGATTGACGGTGGGCGCTAGACAGCCGGGCGGCGTTCGCCATGGCCCGGGCCAGTCCCCGTTCAAACGCCCGTGTGTAGAACGCAGCATCCAGCCTCTTCATCATGCCAGGCACGTAGAACATCCGCGGTCGCCACACAGGCGGTTCATCCTCAACGCCACAACAGGGATCGCATCTCATCCGCCTGACGAGCGGAAACCACGGAACCGGTGCGACGACCCTTACCGGCATCAGGCGATGAATCTCCCGCAAACGACGTTGGATGAAGATGCCCTGCGTCGGCGCGGAAGGACACGGGTAGCACAGGGTCGTGGAGATCACGGACATGGTGGAACAAGATACGGCCTCACCGCCGCGCCGTGAAGTGCCGTCGCCCGTTCCGCTCAGCTAGATACTGCCAGAAGATCAAAGTGGCGTAGGCGGAACTGGAATCCGAAACCAACCGACGGTTGTAGAAGGCGGATTCCGAATTGTCGCTCTGGCCCTTCAACAGGCGCAGGTCCACCGGTACCGCCGGCAGCAGCTTTTGCAGCGTGGACACGAGAATCTGAATGTTTTCTATTCGAGTCCGCGCTTTCCGGCTCCCCAGGCACGAGAAGTCCATGCATCCTTGGGCGAACTCGATCGCTGGAGCCGCCGCATCGAGCGTGTATGCCATCAGGAAATGTTCATCCTCGCGTGAGAGTTTGGAGGTAACGTTCGCCGAGTAGCGAGAGACAGGGTATCCCGCCATCACCGAGTACCCGGCACTGAACTTTCGGCCCACATCCATCTCTGTAGTCGTGGTCGTCATGGTCCGCTTTCCGTAGACCATCAGTATGATCTCGCCCGCCGGCATCTCCTGTGCAACATCGCCGCGCCCCTCAAACCGGAAGAGCTGGCCGGATCGCTTCAGACGCCGGATCCGCAGCGGCGCGAGCGGCGGCAAGTCCTCCTGTCGATAGACCAGCGTGCTCAGTCCCAGCCTGTTGAGACGGGCCGCCTTCTCTTCCGCCTCTTCGATCGAGTCGCAACAAATCACGGACCTGGGCAGCTCGCTCTTCAGCCGCAGCCGAAGATCGTAGGCTGTCATACCGGTCACCGCTGCAATCTCCCTGAGCAATGCCGCGTCGTCCGTCCTTGTCGGGCAGATCGCGAGGTGAATTCGCAGATCGCTTGTGTAACCACTCATGATCGCCGCTCCGCCCCACTCAATCCTACCACATAGGCCGTCTCCACCGCCCTACAATCCCGCGGCACGTCTATAATCGGTCGCGATCCCGCCGTAATATGCCGTCCATGGGCGCCGCACGACTTATCATCGACGAGCCTCTGGCCGGTCCCCTCAACATGGCCCGCGATGAAGCGCTCCTGGAGACGTGCACAGGGCACGGCGCGCCGCCCGTGCTTCGCATGTATGCCTGGTCGCCGCCCACGATCTCGCTCGGGTACTTCCAGGACTACGCCGAGTACGAGAATTTGGCCCCGCCGGCGGGCAAGCTCGCGGTCGTCCGACGCACCACCGGCGGCGGCGCGATTCTGCACGATCTCGAAGTGACCTACTCACTCACCGTCCCGGTGGAGCACCCGCTCGTCGCCGACCGGCCGAACCACCTCTACACCCTCGCACACGAGGCCGTCATCGCCGCAATCGGGCACGGCGTCCACCTGCTCGGCACGGACAGTGACGCCTGCGATGGCTCCGCCCGACGGGGCCCGTTCTTCTGCTTCGCACGCCGCCACGGTCTGGATGTCGTCGTCGACGCGCCGTGCGTAGGTGACGATCAACTGCGGGAGAAGGAAGATGAGCCGCGGGCTTCAGCCCGCGCGGCCTCGCGAACACACGGTGATCCCGAAATTGAGCGACACGCAGTCGCCAAGATCGCCGGCTCTGCGCAACGCCGCACCAAGCAGGCCATTCTCCAGCACGGGTCGATCATGCTGGGCAGCAGATACGCGCAGCAACCGGTCGCGACGTGGTCCGACCTTGCCGGGAAATCGATCGACTTCAGCCTTGCAGCGGCGCACCTGATCCCCGCGTTTGAACACAGATTGGGTGTGTCTTTTGCGAAGGAGTCGTGGCACGCTGCGGAGCTAGAGGCGGCGGATGAGATTGGAGTTCGCTACGCCGGGGCAGACTGGACGATTCGCCGTCAGCGGTAGAGCAGTTTCAGTTTTCCTGTAGCGGCCGACGCCCCTGTCGGCCGTTGAAGAACAGGGCCGCGACCGCAAGGGAGCGCTCATCAATCAAGTACGCCGGCCATTCCAAGTCTGCCGGGACCGCTTGCTGACCCGCGCGGCTCTGATCGCCACGTCCGACACGGGGGTCGGACGCTACGGATTCCACGTCGGCCACGGGGGGCCGACGCTACACATTCTGCTGTCCATACGCGCCTTCATCCGATAACGCCGGCGTACCGAGCCAACTCTTCGCGAAACCCCCGCAGCTTGATGCCGAACGTCTCTTCCACCGGCCGCGTGTCGCACACCGAGTCCTCCTGCGACATCTGCACCTGGTCCACGTTGAACCGCAACCGTGGCGGCACGAGTGGCAGCTTCATCGCCGTGTGGGCCTTCAGCTTCGCCAGCCACACGGGCACGCCGATGATGGGCTTCCACCGCTTTGCCCCCGGCAGCGTCTCACGGCAGATCGCGTACAGCTCCCGCCACGTCATCGCCTCCGG
>JBDRKQ010000216.1:0-11394 GCA_043813895.1 Planctomycetota bacterium | reverse complement strand
GTCGAGAAAGCGGGCGAGATCATCCCACAAGTGGTGCGGGTGGTGATGGAGAAGCGGCCGCAGGGTGCGAAGAGGATCGTCCCGCCGAAGAACTGCCCCGTCTGCGGCGGCGATGTGGTGAAGGACGAGGGCGGCGTGTACATCCGCTGTATCAATCCGTCATGCGAAGCGCAGCTCAAGGAGCGCCTGAAGTATTTCTGCGGACGCGATCAGATGGACATCGAGGGTGTCGGTGACGCGCTGGTCGATCGTCTTGTAGTCGATGGGCTCTTGCAAGGATTGGCGGATGTCTATCACCTCCACAAACGTCACGAACAGCTTGCCTCGCTGGATTTCCCAACGGAGTTGGGCGAAAAGAGTGCCGATAACTTGATCGCTAGCATTCGAAAAAGTAAGAACGAGCCCCTTGAGAAGACACTGGCGAGGCTGGAGATTCCGTTCTTGGGGGACGACCTGGCTAAGTCCCTCGCGACACACTTTGGTTCGTTGGAGGCCCTCGCAAATGCAACTGCAGACGAGCTTGCCAAGATCGAAGGAATCAGCGCAGAACTCGCAGGCATTATCGTCGACTTTTTCAATCCACCTTCCTCCGCAGATTTCGCGGCGCGTCTCGTCGCCCTGCACAAACGCAACCGACTCGGGATCGCTGAACTCGGTCCCGCCCGCATTCAGAAGCTTGTTGACCAAGGACTCATGCGATCCTTCGGAGACCTGTACAAGCTCTCCCATTGCCGAGACGAACTGGTTTCACTCCGGTTCCCCAACAAGTTTGGTGAGAAGAACACTAAGAATCTACTTGAGCATATCGACACAAGCAAGAAGCAGACGCTCGCTCGCGTGTTGGCCGCTCTGAACATTCGTCACATCGGCGCGTCATCAGCGGAATTGATCGCTGGTAATTTTGGGCAGATGTCGCGCATTGCCGAAGCAACAGTGGAAGAACTGAAAACGGTGGAAGGTATCGGGCCGGAGATGGCTCAGTCTATCCGGTCCTTTTTTCAGAGCGCATCTGGTCAGAAGGCGTGGCAAGCGCTCGCGGCTGCCGGCGTGAACATGACGCAACCGAAAGCCAAACGAACCGGTGACCAACCATTGGCTGGCAAGACCGTCGTCGTCACCGGCACACTATCGCAGTTCGGTCGCAAGGAGATCGAGACACTGATCAAAGAGCACGGCGGCAAGGTGAGCGGTAGCGTGAGCAATAAGACAGACTTCGTCGTGGCGGGCGACAAACCGGGCAGCAAGCTCGACAAGGCCAGGAAGCTCGGAATTCGAGTGCTGGACGAAGACGCGTTTTCTGCACTGTTGGGCGACAGTTGATCGCCGTAATGTAGGTTCTCGCGCGTGGCGCATTTGGCGAATCAAGCTCTTCGCGAGCACGGGTGGGGAGCATTTATATGAAGTATATCGCCATGGACTTCGAGACAGCGAACTCGAAACGATCGAGCGTTTGCGCTCTTGGGATTGCAATAGTAGATGGACTGCAGGTCACGGAAAGGTCGTCCTGGTTAATTCGTCCTCCCGAATTGTGTTTTGACCCATATAACGTGTCCATTCACGGGATAACCGTAGATGATGTGGCTGAGAAACCAGAGTTCGACGCGATTTGGAAGGATTGTCGCCATTACTTCGATGGCGCACAGATTCTTGCGCATTATGCCAGTTTCGATATCAGCGTGTTGCGCCATGTTTTGGATGAATATGGAATCGATTATCCACGTCTTCAATACTTTTGTACATACATTATTGCGAAACGGGCGTGGCCCAAGCTGGTTAACTACAGCCTGCCCACTGTCGTGGAGCACTTAGGGATTGAATTCAAGCATCACGACGCGGAAGAGGATGCTGCGGCCTGTGCAAATGTTGCGATCCGGGCTTGCGAGGAAGCAGGCACTGCGACCCTCGAAGAGCTGGCAGCACGAATGGGCATTACCATTGGGCAGTTGTTTCCGGATGGCTACGAGCCTTGCGGCGTGCGAGAGCGGATGCCTCGGCGGAATGCTCCAAAGAAGATATCACAAATCGCCAAGCCTGATCTAAGTGAATGCGACCCAGCTCACCCCTTCTTCGGAAAGACGATCGTATTCACAGGTACACTTCAATCAATGGTGCGAGAGGACGCGATGCAGGGTGTCACGAATTATGGGGCGCGCTGTACCAGCGCTGTTAGCAAGAAAACAGACTTTCTCGTCATGGGGGACCAGGATTTTGCGAAACTGAAGGATGGACGGAAGAGCACTAAGATGAAGAAGGCAGAATCGCTGATTGCAGGCGGCGTGGAGCTGGAGATTATTGCAGAAGTCGAGTTCGTGAAAATGCTCACAGGATAGCGCTGTACAGGAACCGGGTCCTTGGGAAGTTAATACAAGGACTGCGGGTTTCTGTGTGGAACTCTCGCTTGCGCTTCGGACTTGTCGTTATGACTTCGTTCCGTGTTTGGCGGGGTCGTATTCGAGGCCGTAGCGCTTCATTTTTTTGTAGAGGGTGGTGCGGTTGATTTCGAGCATTTCGGCGGTCGTCTGGCGATTCCAGTTGTTTGCCTTGAGCGCCGCTTCGATGATCCTGCGTTCGGGGTCTTCGAGCGCTTGCTTGAGTGACATGGGCGTGAAAGAGTCGGGGGCGGCCGAACCGCCGGCATCGCCGGGCTGGTCTTCGAGGACCTGCGGGGGCAGGTCGATCGGGGCGATTAGTCGGGCCTTGCAGAGGACGACCGCCCGCTCGACGGCGTTTTCCAACTCCCGCACGTTGCCGGGCCAGTGGTGGCGTTGAAGCGCCTGGATCGTCTCGGGCGCGAATCCGGTGATCTCCTTGCCGATTTCGGCGCGGTACTTCTCGAGGAAGTGGTCCGCAAGCAGCGGGATGTCACCGAGTCGTTCGACCAGGGACGGCATATGGATGGAGACGACGTTGATTCGGTAGTAGAGGTCCTGCCGAAAGCGGCCCGCCTCGACCTCGCGTTTGAGGTCGACGTTTGAGGCGAGAATGACACGAACGTCCGCGTTGACGGTTTTGTTCGAGCCGACGGGCTCGTACTTCTTCTCCTGAAGGACGCGGAGGAGCTTGACCTGGAAAGCGGCGGATGCGGAGTTGATTTCGTCGAGAAAGATGGTGCCTCCTTCGGCGGCCTTGAACTTGCCGTCCTTGTCCGCGACGGCGCCGGTGAAGCTGCCCTTGACATGCCCGAACAGTTCGGATTCCAGGAGCCCTTCGGGGATCGCGCCGCAGGAAATCTCGATGAACGGGTTGCGCTGACGGGAAGAGCGGTGGTGGACGGCGTGTGCGATCAGGCTCTTGCCGGTTCCGGATTCGCCTGTGATGAGTACGGTTGTTCTTGTGTCGGCGACCGTTTCAATCAGGTCGAACGTCTTTAGCATCTTGTAGTCGTGCCCGACGACGTTGTCGAGCCCGTACCGCATGTCGAGCTGCTGTTTGAGGGAGCGGTTTTCGCGGATGAGGGATTGCTGCTGGACGGCACGTTGCACGGTGAGGCGGATCTCGTCGTCGTCGAGCGGCTTGGTGAGGTAGTCGTAGGCGCCCATCTTGATTGCCTCGACGGCGGACTCGATGGTTCCGTAGCCGGTGATGACAATCGCGACGACGTCCGGGAAGCGTTCTTTCAGGATTCGGAGCAATTCAAACCCGTCGGCCTTGGGCATGTTGACGTCGGTGACGACGACGTTGTAGTTGTGTCGTTCAAGGCACGTGACCGCGGCATCGACGGAGTCGGCGCCGTCCACCTCGTAGTCTTCGAGTTGCAGGAACTCACTGAGTGAGTCGAGGATGAGCTTGTCGTCGTCCACGAGGAGCAACCGGTGTTTCGCAGTCCGTCCGGCCTGTTTCCCGGAGGCTCGGGGGGATGGCATGACCGCTGAGGCGGTGGTGTGTTCGGAATCACTCACGATGGCTGCTCCTTGGCGGAAGAGGTGTCGGTTTTCCGGTTGCCTGGTTCAGGCCACTCTTGACGGCCGACAGGGGCGTCGGCCGCTACACCTTGGTGGTTTTGCGCTTTGGCGCTGCGTGTAAACGGCTCGAGGTTGCGGACTGGGATTCGGACCGTCATACGGGTGCCCTGCGGTTCTCTGTTCGAGGCGGTGATGGCGCCGGAGTACTTATCGATGAGTTCCTTGCAGACGGCCAGGCCGAGGCCTGTCCCCTTGCCGGGTGCTTTGGTTGTGAAGAAGGGTTCGAAGATCTTGTCGGCCTCTTCTGGCAGGCCGATTCCGGTATCCTCGAACATGATGACGACGTCCGGGGGTTGCAGCTGCGTGGTGATCGTGAGCGTGCCGCCGTCCGGCATTGCGTCGATGGCGTTCTTCGTGAGGTTGCAGAAGACCTGGAAGAGGTTGCTGCCGCGCACGACGGGCATGTCGGTCTGGAGGAAGTTGCAGACGACGGAGACTCCGGCGTCGGTAGCCTGGCCTTCCAAGGCGGCGACGGCGTCTTCCACGATTTTGTTGATGGTTGCTTGCTCGAAGGCTGCCGGCGCATTCCGGGAGAACTTAAGCATGTCGGCGAGGATCTCGGCCATTCGCACCGCGCCCGACTTCGCGTGTTCGAGGTGCGCGACGATCTTGCTCGAGGCCTCGTCGGATTTCGGGGAGTGCGTCTCGTGGAGTTGCTGTGCCACGCGCATCGCGAGCTTGGTGTATCGCAGGATGCCGTCGAGCGGATTGTTCAACTCGTGGGCGACGCGAGCCGCCATCTTGCCGACTGCCGCGAGTCTTTCGGAGACGGCGAGGCGACGCTCCATGCTGGCTCTGGAGGTGACATCCTCGACGAGTAGGAGACCGCCGAGTGCGTCGCCTGTTTCGGGATGCCGGAGTTGGCTGAGGAGGATGTCGAGGTAGGTCTCCGGCGTGTCGCCGACCTGCTTGACTACGACGTCCTGCCTTCGAGGGAGACCCGATTCGACGACGCGTCGCAGTTCGGAGGCCCAATCTTCGTAGGTGCTGTCCTCGGCCAGTTCGGACAACATTCTCGAGATGTCAGGCTCGTCCGGGAGCAGCGATCTGGCGGTCTGGTTTTGGAAGATGAGGTTCAGCCGCTTGTCGAAGACGACCAGTCCGCAGGGGAGGGACTCGAAGGCGACTTCGAGGAGACCCTGGCGGCCGGTATCGGCATCGCTGTCGGGCTGCACGCACTGATTCGGACTCGTTGGCATGGGTGCTTTCCGGGCTCCAATGAGGCACAGACTCGGAGGCAGTAGTTATACGGCGTTGTGGGCGGCCGTGATCTCAGTCGCGGCACGCAGCGACGCCTGGGATCAATATCGGTGCGTCAGTGCGTCAATCAAGTCAAATGTTGCATTGGTGCATCATGGTGAGATCAGTCTGACCGTTTCGTTGTTATCGGTCGACCGATGTGCTGACGGAGGAGAGCGGCATTGTGCGCGGTGGGACGCGCCCACACGGACAGGTTTGCCGGGACACGGGCAAGGTTCGTCGTTGGCGCGGCAGCACCAACCCGGGCGCCTCTGAAGCGGATGCACTGCCCCGGCCCACCCGCCATGGCGGGAACGTGGACGGGACTTTCGGGATGGCGTGTCTGGCTTGTCGGCTTTACCATCCCGAGCGCGAGACCGGTTCGAGGAGAACCCGGGTTTGAGGGCGAGGCGCCTCGTGGGCGATGGGCTCCGGCGACAGGCGGCATTGGGCGTCCGATTCGGATTGCTCCACCGGGATTGCCGTGAGGTTGCGGCGGGTGCGTCGCTATTCTGTATATCGAGGATTGGGTTGCCGGAGAACCGTATCGTTCCCGTTTAGGGCGCATGGATTGCGATTCGCGGGCCAGGGTTCTCTTCACGGCGGTTGACCGCTGGCCCATCGTGTGCAAGTCGTCAGGGTGATAGAGCCATGAAGAAGTACATCATCATCGGTGGCGTTGTGGTGGTCCTGCTCGTGGGGACTATATGGCTGATCCGGGCGGACATCAGCATGAGCAATCCGTTTCTCGACGGGCAGAAGGAGGAGGCCGTGGTCGGGGATCTGGTGATTCCGGTGACGGCGACGGGCACGGTCGAGGCAGCCAAGCTGATCGAGATCAAGTGCAAAGCGAGCGGCGAAGTCGCCAATATCCCGGTCGTACAAGGTCAGATTGTGCAAGAGGGTGATGTTCTGGTCGAGCTGGATCCGGTTGACGAGAAGCGGAACGTGGAGGCGCGCGAGGCGGAACTGACGCGAGCCCAATCGGCGCTGGAGAAGGCAAAGATCAATCTCGCAAACTACACGCAGGACCTGCCGTTGCTGACCAAGTTGGCGGAGGCCCGGCTCAAGGACGCTTCGGCGCGGTTGGAGGACGCGGCGTTCCGCTGGGATCGGGTGAAGGGATACATGGAGAGGGACGTGGCCAACGATGCGGAGGCGGTGGCGACACGAACGGCCTGGGAGTCGACGCAGGCGTCGAAGGACCTCGCGGAGGCCGAGCTGCTTCGGGCTAGGAACAACGAGGACATCCTGATTCAGGTTGCCAAAGAAGACGTCAAGCAGGTCGAGGCGGCCATGGTCGCCGCGCAGAAGGCGTTGGACGAGGCGACGCTGCGGCGTGAGGAGACGGTCGTTCGGGCGCGTTCGGACGGAATGGTGTACAGCATCCTCGTTCGCGAGCATCAGATGATCCAAAGCGGGACGATGTCGCTGACAGGCGGGACGCCGCTGATGTACCTGGCGGACACAAGCGCGATGTTCGTGATGGCGCAGATCGATGAGGCGGACATCGGCGCGATTCGGTCGATTGCCCCAGCTCACGCGCAGCCAGGCAAGAGCCGCAAGCATAAAGAGGATTACTATCAGCGTTATGCCGCGCGGGTGGTCGATGCCGCGGCGAACGCGGTTGCCGAAGAGGAGGGAGGCGCGCCGGACGCCGAAGGGACCGACAGCGCACCCGTGACGACCGGTCCGGCGGAGGTCGATCCGGCTGCGGCGGAGCTTGAAGCGGAGATGCTGGGTTTGCCGGTGGATGTGACGGTGGAGGCCTATCGGTCGGAGAAGTACCAGGGTGTCATCGAGCGGATTCTGCCGGAGCCGCAACGTGTGAACAATGCGATTGCGTTTAAGGTGCGAATCCGGTTGGTGGGGGAGGACCTCGAAAAGTTGATGGGGTTGCAGGCGGATCTCTCGTTTACAACGGAGAAGAAGGAGGGCGTGGTCAAGGTCAAGAACGAGGCGCTTTACAGCGAGGGAAGGGCTTGTTTTGTATGGGTGCCGGTGCCAGGCAAGCCGCGTGACGAGGAGAAGATCCCGGTGGAGATCGGAACGACTGACGGGACGTTCACGGAGATCACCTCGGGGCTCGAGGCGGGCGATGAGATCTTCGTGAAGCGGCCGAAGAAGACCGAGGCGGAGAAACAGAAGACGGAGTAGCCCGGGCGACGGGTCCGGTTGGGCGGTCTGTAATTCCGGTAGATCGAGGAGAGACGAATCCAAGTCGATGGCGTCATTGATCGAACTTGACAATCTCACGAAGCACTACGTGATGGGCGACTCGGTGGTGCGAGCGCTCGACGGCGTGGGTCTGTCCATTGGCGAGGGGGAGTTCGTTTCGATCACCGGGGCTTCGGGCAGCGGCAAGAGCACCTTGATGCACTTGTTGGGATGTCTGGACCGGCCGACGCGCGGCGCGTACTGGCTGGACGGCGAGCTGGTCAGCGCGATGTCCGACCGTCAGTTGGCGGTGATTCGCAATCTCAAGATCGGTTTCGTGTTCCAGACGTTCAATCTGATCCAGCGGACGACGGCGCTGGACAACGTCTCGGTCCCGCTGTTCTACGCCAGGCAGTCGCACGTTCGAGAGCCGTCGATGCGTGCGCTAGAACGCGTCGGGCTGGGTGGGCGAGCGACGCACAAGCCGAATGAACTGTCCGGCGGCGAGCGACAACGCGTGGCGATCGCTCGATCGATCGTGAACGAGCCGAAGATCCTGTTGGCGGACGAGCCGACCGGGAACCTGGACACGCGGACCGGCCGGCAGATCATGGCGCTATTCCACGAGTTGAACCAATCAGGCGTAACGGTGGTACTCGTTACGCACGAGGTGGACGTTGCGATGCAGGCTCGGCGTGTGATCCGGATGCAAGACGGGCGAGTCGTCGATGACCGGGAGGTCGACGAGGCGTCACGCCGTGAGATGGTGCGCGCGATGGCAGAGCCGGAAGCGCCGGCGCCAGCGGATGGGGCGCCGCCTGTGGCCAGGAAGGTGCGGACGTAGCGACGAATGTTTTTCCTTCGCGTATTCATGATGGCCATGCGCAGCTTGTGGATTCACCCCTTGCGCAGCATTCTGGCGACGTTGGGTGTAATCATCGGCGTAGCGGCGGTGGTGGCGGCGATGGCCATCATCGAGGGAATGAGCGCACGGGTGAAGACAGGCTTCGCGTCAATGGGGTCGAACAGGCTGTACGTCTCGCCGGGGGTTCAGCGCCGCCAGGGCCGGCTGGTTGGCAACTTCGATTCTCTCAAGCTGGAGGACGCCTACGCGATCGACAAGGAATGCGATCTCGTGCGGATGACCATGCCGCAGATCACCAACTTGGCCACGGTGAAGTTCCTGTCGAAGAACACGACGGCGACTGTTCTCGGGGCCACGGAACAGTACGTGAAGATCAACAACCACGATGCCGTGGAGGGCGTGTTTTTGAAGGCATCGGACATCCAGGGGCGCGCGAGCGTGGCGGTTCTGGGTTCGAAGGTCAAGCAGGAATTGTTCGGCGGCCGGCCGGCGATCGAGGAGTCCATCAAGATATCAGGTTCGTTGGGGATGCGGACGTTCACCGTCGTTGGCGTTATGGAGGAGAAGGGCAATATCGCATTCACCGACGTGGACCGGCAGATCATCATTCCGATCACGACAGCAATGCAGAAGCTCTATGGGCTTGATTCCATCCAGATGATCATGGCGGAGGCGGTGTCGCCCACAGACGAGGATATCGAGGGCGCGAAGGACCAGATCAAGAAGTTGATGCGCCAACGGCACAAGATCCGGGCCGGCCAGGAGGACGACTTTCAGGTTCAAGCTCAGAAGGAGTTCGTCGAGCAGTTCGCGACGATTCAACAGATCGTCGGCATTGTGTTGTGGTCGATCGCGGGGATCAGCTTGGTGGTTGGGGGCATCGGGATCATGAACATTATGCTCGTGGCGGTGACAGAGCGGACTCGGGAGATCGGCGTGCGTATGGCGATGGGCGCCCAGCGCGGCGACGTGCTGCGCCAGTTTCTGGTGGAGGCGAGTATCGTGTCGTTTCTGGGCGGAGCGTTCGGCGTCCTGATGGGATGGGGGCTGGCGACTACCATCGAACGGATGACGCGCATATTCGAGACGGTGACGACGGGGTGGGCGGTAACGATGGCGCTGACCATGGCGACCTGCGTCGGCGTGGTCAGCGGCCTGTACCCGGCCTGGAAGGCCTCTCGTCTGGATCCTGTCGAAGCGTTACGATATGAGTGAGTGAACCAGCCGGCTGGAAGAAGGATGTGCGGACGCGTGGCTGATGGCTGAAGGCTGACAGCTTAGCGCCGAGGGCTGAGGGATGCAGCGCGAGACAAAGACAGCGGTTTTCGCCGGGAGTTTCGATCCTCCGACGAACGGTCATCTCGATTTGATCGCCCGGAGCCGGCGGCTTTTTGACAAGACCATCGTGGCGGTCGGTCAAAATCCGGAGAAGGCGCCGCTGTTCAGCGCCGAGGAGCGGGTCTCGATGTTGAAGGAGTTGGTCGGCGCGTTCGCCGATGTGGAGGTCCAGTCGTACGCCGGCCTGACGATGGACTTTGTACGTCAGTGCGGCGCCGACGTGATCGTCAAGGGGATTCGCGACGGCGACGATCTCCGCAACGAGCTGCGACAAGCGAACGTCAATATGATCGCGGGCGACGTGGAGACGGTGTTTCTGTTCACGACGGACCAGACGGCGTTGATTAGCAGCACGCTGATCCGGCAGATATGTGAAATGGGGGGGGTGGACAAGAATAACCTGAACCGGTTGATCCCGCCGAGTGTGATTAACCGGTTGCGGGAGAAGCTCGAGCAATGAGTCGCTCCGGGGAGGGCGCGGCGGCGACGACAACAGGGATGTTGACGATTCATGGCTGACTACGAGATATCACGGCCGGTGGGCCAATGCAGTGTGAGCGGTCGGGCGTTTGAACCGGGGGAATCGTTTTACAGCGTGGTGTATGAGACGCCCGGGGGCTACGAGCGGCGTGACGTTTCGGAGTCCTGTTGGGAAGGCCCGCCGGAGGAGGCGGTCTGTCACTTCAGGGCCCAGTTGCCGAAGAAAGAGAAGCCGCAGCGGACGTTCGTGGACGACGGCATCTTGTTGGATTCATTCTGCCGGCTGGCGAATACGGACGACGACCACAAGCTGCGGTTTCGATTCGTTCTTTCTCTGATCCTGATGCGTAAGCGGCTCCTGAAGTACGACAGCACCCTCCGCGAGGACGGCCGGGAAATCTGGGTGATGCGGCTCATGCGGGACAAGAGCCTGCACCGCGTGTTCCATCCCTCGATGAACGACCAGGAGATCGAGGTGCTGACAAAGGAGCTGGGCGCGATCCTCCATGGAGCCGCAGGAGGCGAGCCTCTCGCGGACGAGAGCATGGCCGGTGACGGTGCAGCGGATGGTGAGGGCGCCGAATCGCCGAGTGCGGCTTCCGATTCCGAGTGCGGGACACCGCGTTGATTCAGTGTTTTTCGACAGCAAGTCTGAACCGGTCCGCGTTTATCGCGTGTGGTGTGTTGTGCGCTTTCAGCGGGTTGGGGTGTCCGCCGGGGCCGGTCGTCGTGCCGGAACCACCGCCGCAGCCACCGAGGCCGACGCACGAGATCGTGCGCATCGTTTGGGAAAACGCGGCGCTGTTGGATCGGTCGCTTTGGTCTCAGAGTGTCATGGTGACGGCACGCTTCAAGGATGACAAAGGCAAGGAGCACGTCTACAACCTCGAAGGCAGCCTCCTGTTTCGACAACCGCGCGATCTTCGCATGGATCTGCGGCCAGGCCTGGGTGACCAGGTGATGCAGGTCGGCTCGAACACCGAGGACTTCTGGATCTGGGTTGAGCCCGAGATCAAGGCGATGCACTGGGGACGCCACCGGCACATTGGCAAGTCTTGTGCGGGGAAGATCGCGGTCCGTCCCGATCAGATGGTTTCGGCCTTGGGATTCGGTGGATTGCCGCCACGGGATACGGCATTGATCGGCCCGGCGAGGAAATACGGCAAGCAGTACGATATCCTGTACTACATGCGGGCTCGCGACGAGGGTGGCTACGTGCTGGACCGTGAGTATTGGGTCGAGCGCGTGCCGCCGTACATGGTGCGCGTCGTGTTGTTCAGAGACGGGTTCGGGCGCGTCACGACGAGCGCGTTTCTCGACGCCTACCGGTCGGCCTGGGAGGGCGGGCCTCTG
>JBDRKQ010000215.1:0-9283 GCA_043813895.1 Planctomycetota bacterium | reverse complement strand
GTTGACGATGAGAAGCCGTACCGCAACTACCTTTCGGAAGTCGTGGCACTCGATGGTCACGAAGTGAAGGTGGCGGCGACGGGACTGGAGGCCATCGAGGTCGGCACCGCCATGGTACCCGACGTTCTTGTGGCCGACTGGCGGCTACCGACCGGGCACAGTGGGCTCGAGGTCGGCGCGGCGCTCAAGAAGGTCAATCCCCAACTCCGCGTGATCATGATCACGGGCTACTCCGCGAAGGATCTGCGTGAGGCTGCTGAGATCGAAATCGCGATGGTCTTGGAGAAGCCGTTTGACCTGGAGGACGTCGTCCGTGCCGTGCGCAATGTGCTGGCATGAGCCAGGACGGTTCGCGTCCACCTCTCACGTCGTGGGTGGCCGGTCGATTCGGAAGATGCCGCGCGCCAGCAATGCGGCCATGATCCAGCCCACGACGAATCCGACCGCGGTGTTGACCGCGATGCAGGTTCCCGTCGTGAGCACCATGACGAAGAACGGGCCTCGCGAATGCTGGTCGCGGCAGACCATCGCGAGTTCCATTCCGCTGAAGAGAAGCAAGACGCCCAGGACCGATTGGGGGTAGCTTTGCATCCACGCCAGGAGCGACCCGCCGAGCGCCAGCGCCATTTTTGCAGCCCCCAGGACGACCATGCTTCCGCCCGTGCGTGCGCCGAAGCGGTGTTGTGCCGCCAGGCCGCCCGAGCCGTGGCACAACGGCATTCCCCCGAGGGGGCAGGTGATCAGATTGAGCACAGCAACAGAAAGCGCAACGCGACCCGGCTTCAAAGGACTCCGCGGAAACAGATCGACGGAGAGGACGCAGATGGCGATCACCGAGTTCAGCACGGTCAGTGGAATCTGCGGGACGGCACCCTGCAGAATGCCGGTCCGCCAATCGCTCCAATTCGACAGGTCTGGAAGACGCCACGAGATGCCGAAGCGCGTCTCGCCGAGTAGCGAGGGTTGAGCCGCCATCATCGCGACGAGGCCGATCGTGAAGACCAACAAGGCCGCGGGGACACGCGTCGAATAGTAAAACAGCAGCACGATCAGCGTGCAGAGGATGCCAAGACCGATACTGTCCGGTCCCAGAAACGTCTGCGTGCCCGCGACCATGACGATGCCTTTGGCAAGGAGCTTCAGGCCCAAACCGAGCTGCAACCCACGGACGACACTCTTGGGAATCGCCCGATCCAGCCAGTCGATCAGATGCGTCAGGGTCAGCAAGAGAAGCACAACGCCGACGCCGATGCCTGCGATGAGAATCTGCGATTCGTTCAGGCCCTCGTCAATGGCGACGGCGGCGATCACCTTCATAGGTTGGATCGGAATTGGGATGCCGAACAACAAACCCGTGCCGACGTTCGCAGCCCCGCTCAGAAACAGCGCCGGTCCGAGCTGGAGGCCGCAGCAGGTGACCATGCCGACGAGCAGCGGGACGAATGAGCCCAGATCGCCGAGCGCGCCGCCCAACTCCGCCCTGTTGAAGCAAAGAGCGGGCCTGGACTCTTCGGGATTGCCGCGGCCGAGGGGCGTGTGTTTCACGGTCTCACTGTTCTCCGACCAAGTCTGGATGCCTGCGATGCGCAGCTTTTAAGACCATTCTCAAGACCCGGGCTCGCCGCCGAAACCCATGCCGCGAGCGTCTCACTGACAGGAGTTGTGGCGCCGGCGTCTACCCCGTGGGTCTACTGCCGGCGACGGACACATCACTGTCCCCGCCGTTGCTCCTTCTTCAGGCGCTCGGCGAGGGCCAACCCGACCGCCTCCGCTTCTTCGCCGACCTCGACACCGTCGACAACATGCTTGCCATCATCGCTGAACAACTGGGCGTGCAGCGAGATCGTCGAGCCTTCCACCGTCGCCAGCGCGGCCGCCGGCGTGTGGCATCCCGCGTTAATCCCACGAAGAAAACCGCGCTCCGCCTCTACGGCCGAACGGCTCGGCCCGTCGTCGAGGCAGCGCACGATTTCGACGACCTCGTCGTCCTCGCGCGTCTGCACGGCCAACGCGCCCTGCGCGGGCGCCGGCACGAACCAATCGGTCGGTAGGTCGATCCGGGGCTCGTGTCGGATGCCCAGGCGGAGAAGGCCCGCCGCCGCCAGCATTACGCCGTCCAGCTTCTCCCGTTCGAGCTTCGCAACACGCGTCGGCACATTGCCGCGAATCGGCACGACCTCGACCTCGCCCAGCCGCCCGAGCTGCGCCGACCGGCGCGGGCTGCTCGTTCCCACTCTGAACCCAACGGGCACATGCTCCAGATCGACGGGCTCGCGCGTCAACAAGACGTCGTGGACGACCTGACGCGGCGGAACCGCCGCGATCACCAGCCCGGCGGTCGGCGCTGTTTGCAGGTCTTTGAAGCTGTGAACGGCAAAGTCTACACGCTTCAGGATCAAGGCCTGTTCTATCGCGCGGACGAACGCCCCCACCGGCCAGTCGCCTCCGAAAGGTCGGTCCGCCTCCTCGTCACCGTGCGTCTTGATGATCGTCTCTTCGATCCGCAGCGCCGGGTGGATATTCTTCAACTCGGCGCAGACCCACCGCGTTTGCCACAAGGCAAGCTGACTGCCGCGGGTGCCAACTCGAAGCAATGTCATGACACGACCTGCTCGAAGCTCTCCTTCGCGGCGCCGACGACTTTGGCGATCGCCGCGTCGTCATGCGCCGAGGACACAAACATCGCCTCATATCCCGAAGGCGGAAGCCACACGCCGCGATCCAACATATTGTGAAAGAACCGCGCGAATGCCTCGTGGTCGCACGCCTGAACGTCGGCGAAGTTTCGGGGCGACTCATTGGAGAAGACCATGCCGAACATGCCCCCGCGCGAGCTTGTTTGCACCGGGACGCCCGCCTCCATCGCGGCTGCTCTCAACCCTTCGGCAAGCCTCGCAGTCATCTCCGCGAGCAAATCATAGAATCCCGGCCCTCGGCAGATCCGCAGCGTCGCGATGCCCGCGGCCATGCCGACAGGGTTGCCGCTGAGCGTGCCCGCCTGATAGGTTGGTCCCAGCGGGCTAAGTTGCTCCATCAGAGAGCGTGGCCCGCCATATGCCGCGACGGGCATCCCGCCGCCGATGACCTTGCCAAGGCACGTCAGATCGGGCCGAACACCACAGACGTTCTGATATCCGCCCCACGCGACGCGGAATCCGGTCATGACCTCGTCGAACACTAACAGGCTGCCGTGCCGATCGCAGACATCCCGCAGGCCCTGGAGAAAGCCCTCAGCCGGCTCGACGAATCCCATGTTGCCGGCAATCGGTTCGACGAGGATGGCGGCGACGTCTCCGCCGTCTCGATCCATGATCCGCTCGACAGCCGCCAGATCGTTGTACGCGGCAAGCAGGGTTGTCTCCGCGACCGACTCGGGCACGCCTGCCGAATCCGGCGTCCCGAACGTCGCCGCTCCCGAGCCCGCCGCGACGAGCAAGGCGTCCACGTGGCCGTGATAGCATCCGAGAAACTTGAGCACTTTCGTGCGGCCGGTTGCAGCCCGAGCGAGGCGCATCGCGCTCATCGTCGCCTCGGTCCCGCTGTTCACGAACCGGACCAACTCGACGGAAGGCAGCGCCCCCACAATCATCTCGGCCAACTCCGCCTCGGCGGCACAGCACGCCCCAAAACTCAAGCCCCGCGCCGCGGCCTGTTGCACGGCCTCGACAACGGCCGGATGCGTGTGTCCCACGATGGCCGGTCCCCAACTGCCGACCAGATCAACATAGCGGTTCCCGTCAACGTCGAATACGTATGCCCCTTCGGCTCGCTCCAGGAAGACCGGTTTGCCGCCAACGGCCCGAAACGCCCGCACCGGGCTGTTCACCCCCCCCACCAGGACGGCACACGCGCGCTCATGGTAGATGGCGGATTTGTCTCTGTGAGTTCCCATGATCGCAGCCGCTCTCGTGTTCCTTCTGCAAGCTCGTGACAGTCAGATTCGCCCGCTGTGCCAACGACCGGATGCACGACAAACGGCCGGATATACGAGACAGATTAGGCGTGGCGCTTCGACGCCGCAAGGAGTAGCGTCCGACACCCGTGTCGGACGTCCATCCGAGCCCCGAGCGGTCGAGGAGCCGCGGACTTCAGTCCGCGCGGTTGTTCTCGACGAGGAGACGCTCGTGTCTTAGGACGGCCGCGCGGGCTGAAGCCCGCGGCTCTTCAAGCAAGCGGCAGTCTTGGATTCATGGCTCAATCATGCCTGCGGGCGAGTGGAATCCGGAGGCGAAATCCGGTACAACTGACGGCACCGCACCGGAAGGGATTGGACGTGATCTCACCATGCCGCCCGTCCGGGTGGAGATCAATCGACACTGACTTTGTGAGACCAAGACATCAATGGGAGACTCGCTATGCGATCGATCGTTCATTCACTGCTTCTGCTCTTGGGGCTGGCTTCGGTGTGCCTCGGCCAGACTGAGCTGCCCTGGACACAGCTCTCGCTGTCCGCCTGCAAGGTCGACACGTTCCGCGAGGCGAATCCTGGGATCGACGGACGGGGCGTCGTCGTCGCGGTGCTGGACACGGGCGTGGACATGGGTGTGCCCGGCCTGCAAATCACGCCGAGCAGTGAAGTCAAAGTCGTCGACGTCCAGGACTTCTCCGGCCAGGGCGACGTCGAGCTCTCGCGGGCGCTATGGAACGAGGCGGGCGACAAGATCGTCCATTACGCGGATGACGGCTCACCCGAACTTTACACGCCGCCCCCGCCTGGTGCCCGGCCGAAAGGCACGACCGTGTGGTTCGGCCTCGTCGCTGAATCCGCCTACACAAACTCCGCCGTTTCCGACGTGAACGACAACGGCACGAAAGACGACGAGTTCGGCGTGTGCGTCGTGTCGGTGGACGACGGAACGGACGACGACGCAGTCTGCTACGTGGATACCGACGGCGACCGTGACTTTGCGAACGAGAGACCGCTGAAGAACTACAAGCTCAGCTACGACACGTTCACATTCGCCAGGCCCAAGAAGGAGGCTCAAATCGTTCCACTCACCTGTGCGCTCAACATCTTCATGGGCAGCCGCAAGGTCGTCATCCACCATGATGACGGCGGTCACGGCACGCACGTCGCGGGAATCGCCACGGGCTACCGCATCATGAATCAGGACGGCTTCAACGGCGTGGCGCCCGGCGCGAAGGTCATCAGCATGAAGCTGGGAGAGAACCGGCTTGCCGGCGGTTCAACGACGACCGGCGCGATGCAAGAGGCGTTCGAGTATGCGGCGCGATACGCACGCGAGCACGACGTCACCGTTGTGTGCAACCTGAGCTTCGGGATCGGTTCGATCCTCGAAGGGTCGCACACGATCGACGAATTCTGCGACCGACTGCTTCGAGAGAATCCGCAACTGGTCATTTGCACGAGTGCCGGCAACGAAGGCCCGGGGCTCTCGTCCGTGGGGACGCCCGCGGGGTCGAGCGCGGCGATCAGCGTGGCGGCTTTGCTGGCCGCCGATACGGCTCGGGACGTGATGGGCCAGAGCATGACCGAGTCGCAGCTGCTCCCCTTCAGCTCGCGCGGCGGCGAACTGGACAAGCCGGACATCGCAACGCCGGGCAGGATGACGTCGACCGTGCCAATCTGGAACCGCCGGGGGGATTTCTGGGGCGGCACGAGCATGGCCTCCCCTTACGCTGCCGGCATGTGCGCGCTCTTGGCGCAGCACGTCAAGGAGAAGCACGGCATTCTGCCGCGAGCCGACTGGCTGAAGCGGGCTTTGAAGAACACAGCCGACCCCATGCCCGGCTTCAACACGCTCGACTTCGGCGGGGGTAAGGCGAACATGGTTCGGGCGTTCGCCAAGATCGACTCGCTCGTCGAGAAGCACCGCGACGATCCGCTGTATGGTTTCAAGGTCTCGACGGAGAGCCCCCTCTCGCCGAAGGGCAAAGGACGAACGGCGTATTGGCGGAGCACGTACTTCCCGGCGGATCACCCACAGGTCTTCAGCATCACGCCGATATTCGTCCCGCAGCCGGACGCCTCGGCAATCACGGGTTTCTCGAAGCGCCTCACGCTGCACTCGGACGCGAAGTGGTGCAAGCCGCAACAAGAGCAGATCTACTTCCGCGACGAGCAGTCCGCAGATGTCCACGTCGAATACGACGCGAAGCAATTGACGGAGCCCGGGCTTCACGTGGCAACGATCGAGGGCCGCCAGGGCGACGAGGTGCTGCTGCGACTGGTCAACTCGGTCGTCGTACCTTATCAGGCCAAGGCTGAGAACGACTATCGCATCCTGCTGGAAGACCAAGTCGTCGAGGGCTACAAGGTCAAGCGGTACTTCTTCGCCGTGCCGGCCGGCGCCAGCGCGATGCACGTCACGATCAGTGCTGTGGAGGGCAAGGAGAGCAATGCGAGCATCAACTATCTTTTCCGCCCCGACGGCACGCAGATGGCGCGAGGACGACTGCGGCTCGACACGGAAAACGACCGCCGCGAGGCGTCCTACACGCTGAGCAAGGACCTGCGGCCCGGCGTGTGGGAGTTGCCGGTCACGACCCGGGCCGACAAGACCTCCGCATTCTCTCTCGAAGTGCGTTTCGACGGGATCACAGCCACGCCTGCCGCCGTTTCCGACTTGAGCAGTAAGCCCGGCTCGACGCCCTCGGGCAGCGTGACGTTCCTGAACGTCTTCGACCGGCCGACGACGGTAACCCTGTCCGGCCTCATCGAGGGGTATCGCAAGACGCATTCGAAAGAACTGACGCCGGACGAAGACAAAACGACGATTGACCTGGCGTTCACGCCCGATGTCGCGGCAATCCGCATCCGGGTGGATGTCTCGGACGAAGACTACGCGAAGTTCACGGACGTGCCCGCGAACGTCCTCGATTCCGACGGCGCTGCCTTGGCGCAGGACGGCATGGGTGAGCCGGGGTTGGACATGCGGGTGGAAAACCCGGATTCGTCGGCCGACTCCGTCTCGTGCACCTTCGAGTTGCACGCGGCGTTCAGCGAGCCGAACATCGAAGATTCTGCGACGTTCGACATCAAGGTGGATTATCTCTACGTGAACCCGATCGAGATCGACGTGAACCGCGGCGGCGCGTCACAGGCAACGCTCTACCCCGGCGTTGCGGCCAAGTTCTCGTGGAGTCTGGCGAAGGTCCCTCCCCAGGCGCCTGACGGCACGGCCACGCTCGGATACATCCGCGGCACGGAGCGCGCGGCGAAGCAGCCGGTTGTCGAGATCGAGATTCTGGGCGAATAGGGTGGCAAGGCCCCGAGTGTTTCCTGACAGCTCGAATGGTGGGTGCCACTGGCGGCTTGCCCGCCAGTGCGATTCTGCCCATAACTGAGCAACAAGCACTGGCAGACAAGCTGCCAGTGGCACCCTTGCGATCCTCGTCGGCCACGGGGGGCCGACGCTACATCTGACCAGCCCGTCGGGTGACGGATTGCGAGGCAAGGCGTGCCCGCGATAGGCAATCTCCAACTCGACCATCCGTTCACGCAGGCGGCCCTGAGCGGGTTCAGCGATCTTCCCATGCGCCGCGTGGCACGCGCGCACGGGGCCTCCTACACGGTGACCGGACTCGCCCTCGAACGCAGCGTCTTGCACGACGGCGACTGGCAACGGCGATTCCTGCAGCTCGACCCCGTCGACCATCCCGTCGGGGCCCAGCTTATGGGCGCGGACCCGGCAGCGTTCGGCCCGGCCGCGGCGAGGCTTGTCGAGGCGGGCTACGACGTCATCGACATCAACTTCGGCTGCCCGGCAGGCAAGGCGTTCCGCCGTTGCGAAGGCGGGCTGTTGCTCTCTCGCCCGCAGACGGCGATCGAGATCGTCAATCGCGTCGTGGACGCCGTGGGCAGTGCCGTGCCGGTGACACTGAAAATGAGACGCGGCTTCGACGACTCGAAGGCCGCCGAGCGGGGCTTCTTCTCAATCCTCGATGCCGCGATCGCAGCGGGCATCTCGGCTGTGACGATCCACGCCCGGACCGTCAGGCAGCGATTCGCCGGCGTCTGCGATTGGGATTTCATTGCGCGTGTCAAGGCCCGCGTCGGGGCGCTGACGGTCCTCGGGAGCGGCGACCTCTTCACGGCGGAGGCGTGCATCGCGATGCTGCGGCGGACGGGCGTTGACGGCGTTGCGATCGCGCGGGGCGCGCTCGGTAATCCCTGGGTATTCGAGGAGTGCCAGGCGTTGGCGACAACCGGGAAACTGCCGCCTCCGCCCGATTTGGACCGGCAGCGGCGGACGATCGCGCGGCACTTTGCGGAGGCCCAGCAATACTACGGCCACGATCACGCCTGTCGGCTCATGCTGCGATACATCGTCAAGTACAGCAAGCTGCACCCCGAGCCCAGGCGGCTGCGCGAGGCGTTCGCGGCCGTGTCGGCCCCGCTCGAGTTTCCGCGAATGCTCGAGCGATGGTACGACCCGGCTCGGCACCCGGCGCCTCCACACGACGGGCTTGACCACTGACATTTTGCGATTGGGGGAATGGACGTAGCGTCGGCCCCCTGTGGCCGACGAGGAGCACCGAAAGGCCCCCTCGGCCGACAGGGGCGTCGGCCGCTACGAGGTTCGAACGACCACGGGTCAACAAGTTGACCCATGCCACCCAATACGCAGACTGACCCGTACAGCTGCTACTTCGGTTGGAGTGGAAGGTGGATATCTGTCAGCAGGTCTTCCGGTGCCGTGTCCCTGGGTGAGTTCCGGTACAACTCGAACGGCGGCGCGGATCGTAGTTCCCGCCCGCTCGACGGCAACCACTGGCCGCAGAGTTTGGCGTAGGTTTCATTCAGCTTCTCGTACGGTCCGTGGTGCGTCATGACGGCATACTCGCCGCCCTCGACTTCCTGCACGCCGACCTCGCCGTCCGGCTGAAACGATTCGCCCACAGTCATGCACGCGTCATAGCGAATCTTGTCCGCCGGCGTCACGTCGGGGTCGTCGTGGCTGACACCGAGCATGACCGTCTGCGGCCCGAACAAACCGCGCGGCCCTGCGAAGGTGCACAGCTTGCCCCACGTCTCACCCACCTCTGTGTACGGCCCAATGTGCCGTATGAATGCCACTCGCATCGGCTTGATCGTCTTGATCTTGACCTCCATGGGTCTGTCTCCTTTGTGTGAGGGTTCAAAGCGCTCGACCCGTCCATCGGGATCGAAATGAACGCCTGATGGAGAAGCCGGATAAGCGACGGGCCGATGAAGCTCGCGAAACCCGGAGGGCGACTCACCGAACATGGCCCGGAACGCCCGCGTGAACGCTTCGTGCGCCTCATAGCCGGCATCGAAGGCTATCCGCGTCACGGGCTG
>JBDRKQ010000214.1:0-6168 GCA_043813895.1 Planctomycetota bacterium | reverse complement strand
ATCCTCAGCGGCGACCTGAACAACGACGACCTGCCGGACTTCGTCAATTACGCAGAGAACAGCTACCACGTCACGACCGGGAGTGGCACGGACAACACGGCCGTCCTCGATGGATTCACCATCACGGCCGGAAACAGCACTTGGATTGCGGTTTCACCCGATGGGGCCGGCATGTCCATCATCAGCGGCAGCCCCACCATCGCGAGCTGCGTGTTCACTGCGAACTACTCCGTGGATGATGGCGCAGGCCTCTATGCAGAAAGCAGCAGCCCGATCGTAACGAACTGTACTTTCGACGGGAACTGGACCGCGGAGTCCGGCGGAGGAATGGCCAGTAATATAGACAGTAATCCTGTACTGACCGGTTGTGTGTTCAGTGATAATACGGCGGACCTGGATGGCGGCGGCCTCTCGAATCACGCAGGCGGCGACCCGATACTCTCCGACTGCATCTTCACCGGCAATGTATCCCCGCTTGGCGGCGGGATGTCCAGCGAATCGAGTGGCGACTATTCATTAACTAGCTGCGCCTTCACTGCGAACTCGGCGAGTGAAGGCGGCGCAATACACAACGCTATATCCAGCCCCACCTTGACCGGCTGCACGTTTGCTGGGAACACCTCATCCTCTGGCGGTGGCGCAGTTTGGAATGATGCGGCAAGCCCAACGTTGGTCGGCTGCATCTTCCAAGGAAACACCAGCACAGGTTCGGCAGGCGGAGCCATCTTGAATACGAATGCTGCGCATCCCATGCTCACGAACTGCGTGATGGTCGGAAACTCGGCATACACCGATGGCGGCGCGATTCTCAACAATCCGGGAAGTAACCCGATACTGATTAACTGCACGGTGGCTTGGAATAGCGCTGATATGGACGGTGGCGGAATCCTTAGCTGGAACTGCAATCCGACGCTGACCAATTGCATTCTCTGGGGCAATACCGACGCCGGCGGCTCCGGTGAATCAGCCCAGATCTTCCTCGAAACTTCCACCGTCACAATCGACTACTGTGACGTTGCCGGCTGGACAGGCTCACTCGGCGGCACAGGAAACTTCGGCAGCGATCCGCTCTTCACACGCGATCCCGACGACGGCGGCGACGGCTGGGGCGTCGGAAACAACGACGACTACGGAGACCTGCGGCTGAGTTCCGGCTCACCCTGCATCGACGCGGCCGACAACATCGCAGTACCGGCCGATGCACTGGACCTTGATGCCGACCTCGATGTCACCGAGCACATCCCGTTCGACCTCGCCGGGCGATTACGCTTCGACAACGACCTCGCGATGCCGGACACGGGCCAGGCCGATCCGGCCTATCCCGACCTGCCGATCGTCGACATGGGGGCGCACGAGCGCACCAACCCGATCTACGTCGACGCCGGCGCATCCGGCGCGAATGATGGCACATCCTGGACCGACGCCTATGTGTATCTCCAGGACGCGCTGACTCAAGCAGGCGACGACGGCGCCGTGGCGGAGATCTGGGTGGCCGCCGGCACTTACCGGCCCGATCGCAACACGGCCAACCCGACCGGCACGGGCGACCGCTCGGCCACATTCCAACTGCTCGACGACGTGAGTATCTACGGCGGCTTCGCAGGCACGGAAACGAGCCTCGACCAGCGCGACGTCGACGCCAACGAGACCGTCCTCAGCGGCGACCTGGCCGCCAACGACGGCCCCGACTTCGCCAACAACGATGAAAACAGCTATCACGTTGTCACTGGCAGCGGGACGAATTCCGCGGCTGTCCTCGATGGCTTCACGATCACTGCCGGAAACGCAGATGGGGCCAACCCGGATGACAGTGGCGGCGGGATGTACAACGATGCCGCCTGTCCGACGGTGACGAACTGTGCCTTCGACGGCAACGCATGCATAGTGGATGGCGGCGGGATGTTCAATGACTCCGCTTCCTGTCCTGCTCTAACCGACTGCACTTTCACGGGGAACTACGCTGATGAACGTGGCGGCGCGATAGCGAACCACTCGGAGAGCAGCCCAACCCTGGTGAACTGTGTCTTCAACGCCAACACGGCGGGCTGGGGTGGCGGGGGGATGCGGAGCGAAGGTAACAGTGACCCGAGACTGATCGGCTGCACCTTCACCATGAACTCTGCCGAAGGGGGCGGCGCGCTGGAGGGTTGGGAGAGCAGCCCAACGCTGGTGAGCTGTGTTTTCAACGGGAACTCCGCCACCACAGGCGGTGGTAGCGGCGGTGCGATGCAGACTTCGTACGGCAGCCCGATGTTGACCAACTGCATCTTCACCGGCAATCAGGCCGGCGCCGACGGCGGAGCCTTGGCCAACGCAGACTGCGATGCCGTGTCAATAACCAGCTGCATCTTCGTTGGAAACCAGGCAGACGACGACGGCGGGGCCATCAGCAACTGGGGGTGTGCTCCGATCCTGACCAACTGCACCATCGTCGGGAACACCGCTCACTACGACGGCGGTGGAATCGAAGCCGCGGCTGCGGCGTTCCCCAACGTGGCCAACTGCGTGCTCTGGGGCAATAGCGACGAGGGGGGAACCGACGAATCCGCCCAGCTTCATCACGATGGCACCAGCAGCTACACCGTCAGTTACAGCCTGATCGAAGGACTGAGCGAATACGCCGGCAGCGGGAACATCGACGGGGATCCGCTGTTCATGCGTGAACCAGATGACGGCGGCGACGGCTGGGGCATCGGCGGCAATGATGATTACGGCGACCTAAGGTTGAGCTTCGGCTCCCCCTGCATTGATGCGGCGAACAACGATGCGGTACCCGCCGACATTGCCGACTTGGATGGCGACGGCGATACCGACGAACCGACCCCATTCGATCTTGCCGAAAAGGCCCGCTTCGTGGACGACCCTGACACGATCGATACCGGCAATGGCACTGCCCCAATCGTCGACATGGGCGCATATGAGTACTTCACGGACTGCAACGGAAACGGCATCCCGGACGACTGCGATGTCGACTGTGGAAACCCAGGCGAGGAGTGCGACGTGCCCGGCTGTGGCGAGAGCCCGGATTGTAACGGCAACGGCCTCCCGGATGAGTGTGAAGTGCCCGCCGATACGACACTCAGCGCGTGGACTGGCGCCGGCGACGGCACCAACTGGAGCGATCCGTTGAACTGGTGTCCCGAGGAAGTGCCGGCCAACGATGCCGGTGCTACGTACGTTGCCATCATCGGTTTGACCGGCGCTGTTGTGGAGCTCGACACCTCCCCGACGCTTGACGGGCTCACGATCGCCGACAGCTCAATCACGCTCCAGGTTTCATCGGGCACACAGTCTCTCACGATGGCGCCCGGCAGAACGCTCGTGAACAACGGCACGATCCGGGCCCTCGCCGCCGGCGCAACCCTCCAACTCGGCGGCAATATCAACCAGGCAGCGACCGGCACCATTGCCGCACCGGGGGCGGGAGGACACATTGCTGTCCAGCCCGGTGCTGCGATCGTTGGCGGCAGATTGTCCGTGACAGACGGCGCCATCACGCTCAACGCCAGCACGGCTACCAACGTCACCCTGGTGCAGAACGGTGCCGGAACCATTGACGTGAAGAACAACGGTACGCTGGTGGATCCCACCGTTGAGACCCTCCGCATCCCTGACGGGAACATCGGTTTCATCGAGGGCGTGGTTGCCAACAAGGGACTCATCTCGATCGATTCCACCGCGAGCCTCACGGGCCTGAGGCCTACATTCCCGTTGGACGCTGTGTTCACACCGCCCGTTTCAGAAGCCGGTGTCCTCCAGCTCAGCGAAAACCCCGCCGAATCATTCTCCCGCGCAGTGGTGGGCGATGGTTTCACTTACCTCTACAACAATGCCGACCACACGATTCAGGGCACGGGCAGGATCGACGCGGCTTCGTTAGTGAATGAGGGCAGCGTGATCGCACAGGACGTCGGCAACCGCGCATTGAACCTGCTCACGTTTGACGTGGACAACAGAGGTTTGATCCTCGGCGAGGATGGCGCGGAATTGTATGCGATAGGCGACATGACCGTGTCGTCGGCCGGCGGCGAGCTGCGCGTCGATGGCGACGCCCTGGCGACGCTGCTCGGCACGCTGACAGTCGGCGCCGATGGCGTGGTTGCGGCCGTGGATGCGCCCTCTGCGCCTCTCTCTGCCTCGCTCTACGCCGATGGGCTGGTGCTGCTGGGTGACGGAATCGAGGCCGGCGGCGCCGTGACACTGACTGAGTCGATGACCATGGATGTCTCAAACGGCATCGTGATCGACGGCGTGACCCTGTGCCCGCCCGGGCGAGGCTGTACGCCGCCGATCCTGAATGCACTGGCCTCGAGTGCTGTCACAACCGACACGATCGACGTGCTGACATTCGGGCGCGTCGAGTTGAGCGGAGATGCGATCCTCGACGTGGCTGGCCCGATCACCATCGACGCCGGTGGAGTTTTCTATGGCACCGGAAGCTCCGCGGCATCTGTGACGGCGGGCAGTGTCTCACTCTCCAACAGCGACAGCGATGGGGCGGCGCTGACATTAGGCGGCTCGTTGCGCTTCACGGTCGACGGTGATATGGATTTGTATTTCTCCGACTGTAAAAGCCGCGGCTGCACACCTCCTATCCTGGAAGTAGCAGGCGCCGTCTGGCTCGAGATCGGCGGTGCTCTCAGCATCGTCAACGCAGGCAACATCCAAGTGCAATCCAGCGAGCCGGTCTTTTTGGCCGGCGACTTCGACAACCGTAGCACGGATCCTTCGGTGTTTGACTGGAACTCGGGCCGGCTGACGCTGGACGGCAGCTCTCAGACCTTCGAAACGGCCGGGGCGGACGTGGGCGCACAAGAGGCGGGCTTCATTGACAACTTCGCTATGGGGGAGGTCGAGGTTGCTGCCGGGACGACCGTGCTGTTCGTCGACGCGTTCAACAACGATGAAGTTGGGCAGGACCCTTGTACGGAGGCACTCTACGTCCAGACGCTGGTCCTTCGTAGCGGCTCGACGATCCAGGTGGATGACTGCAAAGTCTACTACACCGACCTGCTCGACGAGGGGGCGAACATCGTGACAACAGGCTGTGGTGCGTTGCTCCCTGTCGCATGGGGTGACCTGAACTGCGATGACCTGGGCGATCAGGACGACATTGAGCCGTTTGCTCTGGCACTGACCGATCCAGTTGCGTACGCCGCGACTTATCCAGGCTGCCCGATCCTGAACGGAGACATGAACGGCGACGGTGCGGTCGACGGTGTCGATATTCAGGCATTTGTGACCGGACTGCTGAGCCCATAGAGGTCCAGCGGCTGACAAGCCCTGGTGCCGCACGCACTTGGAGTTCATGGTCCATTCCTGTGGAAGACCTTCGGCACGCCAGACGTAGCGTTTGCCGCAACGCGGTAATCGCGCGGCGAAGCATGCACCGGCAACGGGATGAACGCGGCTGCTAGGGCTTGGTACGTTTGGCTTCTCGCAGACCGCCTCAGAAGCGGACGCCAGGTTGTGAGTTCGGTCGTGTCACGCACGCTGTTCGCTAGGCCAATCGAATGAACCGTAGTTTTCGATCAGTCCCACAGGGCCTCGCATCTCCGGGAGTTTTGCCAAAGTTTTGTCAGAACCAGTCCAGAAAACAGTCTGAAGACAGTGTGACAGCAGTGTGAGAACAGTCGCAACTACCGAGGAGGGCGTTTCTTATGCCTTATCTTCCTATGGTTTACGCACGGTGTTTTCAGCTGCGCGAGCCGTGTGTCATCGATCTGACACTCATCACAGGATCTGGGTCGCAAGTCATTCAGCTGCCTTCGCCGGGCCTCTGCCATTGACGAATACGTACTCCTGTCCGTCCGCAGCAGCCAACTGCAGTTCCACAAAGACGCTGACGGCCAAAAACGACACCGGCAGGATCCGCAGCCCCGCCTTATTCTTTGGGCCGGTGAGCCAGGGCACTCAGGACATCCAAGTCGTTCTCGGCGAGCAACTTCTCTATGGCAGCGACCTTGTCCGGCAGCTCGGTAATGCACTTCTCGGCCAGCTCAGCCACACCCGGATCGGCAGTCAGTCCGCTCACCGGCGCATCCACCGCTCCGTGTGTGCCGGTCAGCAGTGCACGCTCCTTCTCGAGAGCGGATTCCTTCGGCAGCCATTCCCGGATCGTCTCGATCAGCTTCTTCCGATCAATGGGCTTCGTGGCGTAGTCGTCGC
>JBDRKQ010000213.1:0-14743 GCA_043813895.1 Planctomycetota bacterium | reverse complement strand
GAGGCGGAGGCGATCGTCGGCAAGTGCCGGGAAAGCCATCAACGCGATTTGTACGAGAGCATCGAGAAGGGCGATTTTCCACGCTGGACGATGTTCATCCAGGTGATGGCTGAGAAGGAGGCGGCCCATTGTCCCTACCACCCTTTCGACCTGACCAAGGTCTGGTTCCACAAGGACTACCCCCTTATCGAGGTGGGTGTCCTCGAGCTCAAACGCAACCCGGAGAACTACTTCGCCGAGGTCGAACAGTCGGCCTTCAACCCGGCCAGCATCGTGCCCGGCATCGGCTTCTCGCCCGACAAGATGCTACAGGGACGGTTGTTCTCCTACGCCGATGCCCAGCGCTACCGGCTCGGCGTGAACCATCACTTGATCCCGGTCAACGCTTCTCGCTGCCCGTTTCATAGCTACCACCGCGACGGAGCGATGCGGGTCGACGGGAATCATGGCAGCAGGCTGGGCTATGAGCCCAACAGTTACGGCGAGTGGCCCGAGCAGCCGGGTTTCTCGGAACCGCCGTTAAGCCTGGAGGGGTCAGCCGACCACTGGAATCATCGCGAGGACGACGACTACTACTCCCAGCCTGGGATGCTCTTCCGACTGATGACAGCCGAGCAGCAGCAGGCGCTCTTCGGCAACACCGCCCGCGCGATGGGCGATGCTCCCAAGGAGATCAAGGTTCGCCACATCGGCAATTGCCTGAAAGCAGATCCGGCATACGGTAAGGGGGTGGCCAACGCACTTGGCATCCCGCTTAGCAAAGTACTTAAGGAGGCATAAGCCAAGCAGTTACGCAGGTGCGTCCCCTGACGCACCACTCAGATGCGGGCCTCGCACTGGTACGCCCAGGCCACTCATACTCCATGCACATCGTCACTCGGCTTCGGGGGCGTGGGCGATCGCGGCGCAGATGAGGCTCTTAAACGCGCGGTGGCGGATGTCCTCGCGCGTGCGGAGTTCGATGTGTCGTTTGGCCTTGCCCTTGCCTTGGAGCAGGCCGTTGGGATCGGGTAGGGAAGCGCCATGGATGAAGGCGAGGTGGAGGCTGTCGCCGCGCGGGGCGATCAGGCAGACGTTTCCGCCGATGACGCCGTAGGGCTTGCCGGGCTTGTGGTAACACAAGGCGTTGAAGGCGATTGTCTCGGCAAGCTCGGGGGCGGTTGCCAGGACGAAGTCGCGGAGTTCGAGCGCCAAGTCACACAACTCGTGGGGCCAGTCCCTGATCAGCTTGGCGATGTCGTCCCAGTCCAGACGTTGTAGTGTCATTGGAGGCGATCCTCCGGTTTTGGGTTCGGTCCACTCTGCCGCACACACTGGCGGACGAGCCGCCCGTGGCACCCGTTCGGACAAGCGGTCTGTGACGCACCGGCAGGCAGGCTGCCAGTGGCCCCCATTCCGGCAAGCCGTCGGTGCATTCGGTGTTCGCCGCCTTCGTTGATCCTTTGCCGCGGTTCTGATAGCGTAACGTGTCGTGAGCGAAAAGGCAGCCCGGGTTGCCGTCGTCGGTCGCGGGGGGCGAGGATGTGGATACGAGGGAAGATGATGAGCGACACAGTATGTAAGGCCGCTGCGGCTTTGACGGATGCGCAGGCGAAGATGGAGGCTTCGCGCTGTCTGATGTGCGACGATCCGCCATGCGTGGCTGCGTGTCCGGCGGAGGTGCCGGTGAAGCACTTCATTCGGGCGATCCGGTTCGACTCGCCCAGGCGGGCAATCAACCTGATCCGCGAGCGGAACGTGTTTGCGGGCGTGTGCGGCGTGGCGTGTCCGGTGGACGAGCTGTGCGTCGGGGCATGCACGAGTACGGAGCTGAACACACCGATCGCGATCGGGCAGTTGCAACACTACGCGGCGGTGAAGGCGCTCGAAGCAGATTGGAGGATGAAGACTCCGCCTGTGAAGGGGGCGCGAGTCGCCGTCATTGGTGCGGGGCCTTCGGGCCTGGCAGCGGCGGCGGAATTGGCGAAGCTCGGGCACAGGCCGACTGTCTTCGAGAAAGAGAAGTTGCCGGGAGGGATTTGCACATACGGCGTGCCGGGCCATCGCGTGCCGCAGGAACTCGTCGCGGGTGAGATTGCGCACATCCAATCGTTGGGTGTCGAAATCGAGACGGGCGCTGCGCTGGGCCCGGGACGGAAGTTGGACGATCTTCTTGCGGGAGAGTTCAGGGCGGCGTACATCTCGATGGGCCTGGCGGAGGCGGTGACACCGGGGATTCGTGGAGAGAAGCTCGCGGGGGTGACGACGTGGCGGGCGCTCTTGGGCGCGTTTTCGGCGTACAACCTGGGGGAGGGAGATCGGCCGATCGTCGCGAAGTCCGTGATTGTGGTCGGTGGCGGGAGCGTCGCGATGGACGTGGCGAGTGCCGCGCACGAGTTGGGCGCGGAGGAGATCGACATGGTGTGCCTGGAGTCGCCGCGTGAGATGCCGGCGTATCACGCGGAGTTGAGCGAAGTGTGTGCGTTGGGCGTGCGGTTTCACACGCGTTCGATGCCGCTGGAGATTACCGGTGAGAACGGCAAGGTGACGGGCCTGCGGTTGGCGCGGATTCGCTGGAAGGAGCCTGATCGGTTTGTGCCGGCGAACGCGGAGCGGATCAAAGAGACCGAGTACTGGTTGCCGGGGGAGATGGTCGTGTTCGCGATCGGCGCGCGGCCGGTTGCGGGTTTGCGTGAGGCGCTGCCGGGCGTGACGTTTGACAAGTCGGGCCGGATCGCGGCCAACCCGAAGACGGGCGCGACATCGCGCGAGGGGGTGTTTGCGGGGGGGGACGCGGTCGCCGGGGGCGGTACGACGATCGTCAAAGCAGTCGCAGAAGGCAAGCGGGCCGGGCAGGCGATCGCGGCTTACCTGGGGAGGGTGGAATCATGATTACGCACGACCGCGACTTGTCGATCGACTTCTGCGGTGTTCGCTTTCCGAATCCGTTTATGTTGTCCGCGGCGCCGCCGACTGACGACTTGGATATGGTTCGCGCGGCGTATGACGCAGGCTGGGGCGGGGCGGTGCTGAAGACGACTTCCGTGGAGACCGAGCGGGTCGATCTCGTGTATCCCATGATGAGTGCATCGCACTACGCCGGCAAGCGGATGATGGCATTGGGGAACATCGACCTGATCTCGGAGCACCACATCGATGTTGTCGAAAAACGGGCGCGGGTGCTCAAGCGCGAGTATCCCGACCGGATCGTCGCGGCGAGCATTATGGGCTCGAAGAAGGAGGAGTGGCAGGAGTTGGTGCGGCGGCTGGAAGGGGCGGGCGTTGACATCATCGAGTGCAGCTTCTCCTGCCCGCAGGGGAGTATGGGCGAAGAGCCCGGCGCGATGTTGGCGCAGAGCATCGACGCGACGGAGCGGGTTGCAGGTTGGGTCAAGGAGGCGGCGGCGCGATGCCCGGTGGTTATCAAGATCACGCCGCAGGTGACGAACATCGTGCGCGTGGCGGAGGCGGTGAAGCGCGGCGGGGCGGATGCGATCTGCGCGGCGAACACGATTCCGTCCCTGATGGGCGTGGACGTGGATACATTCGTGCCGTATCCCGACGTGAATGGGAAGAGCACGTACAGCGGCATGTCGGGTCCGGCAATCAAGCCGTTGACGTTGCGGACGTTGGCGGAGATCGCCAAGCACGTGGATATCCCGATCACGGCGACGGGCGGGCCGGTGACGTGGCGGGACGCGGTGGAGATGATGCTGGTAGGTGCGACGACGGTGCAGTTCTGCACGGCGGTGATGCACTACGGATTCGACATCATCGAGGACTTGCAGGACGGTCTGGCGTTCTATATCGAGGAGAAAGGGTTTGGCCGGCCGGCGGAATTGATCGGTCGGGGCTTGGAGAAGATTGTCGGGCACAACGAGCTTTCGCGGGATCGCAAGGTCGTGTCTCGCGTCATCGAGGATCGATGTGTGAAGTGCGATTTGTGCTACGTCGCCTGCCGCGACGGGGGACACCAGGCGATCAAGCTGGCGGCGTCGGGTCGGCTGCCGGAGACGGACAAAGAGAAGTGCCCCGGGTGCCGGCTGTGTGTCACTGTGTGCCCGGCGGAGGCGATTGAGATGGTGGATGCGTGACACGACAGTGCTGTGGTTCCTTCTGGCACAGAAGAGCCGCGGGCTTTAGCCCGCGCGGCTGCACAACATTGTGGCGTTGTTTCGTCGGGAGAGGCCGCGCGGACTGAAGTCCGCGGCTCCTCGAAAGGGCAGGAGGTTGGATCGTGAGAGACTTGAGACGAGATTACAGCGTTGGCGTGCTAGCCGTGTTGTTGTCCGTGGTCGCCGCGCAGGCGGAGCCTCCTGCCCGGGATCACGACATTGTTCCGGAAGACTACTTCACGCTGGCGACGATTGCGTCGTGCGAGATTTCGCCGGATGGAAAGTATGTAGCCTACACGGAACTGCGGTGGGACGAGGAGGCGGACACGCGAAACACGGATCTCTGGGTCGTGGACTGTGAAACGAAGCGGCGGCAACGACTGACGTTCGACATCGCCTCGGACGGCTCGCCGACGTGGAGCCCGGACGGACGGTACATTTACTTCGCCAGCGGCCGAAAGCGGGGCAGCGAGGACGGGCCGCCGTATGACGGCAAGCGCCAGGTGTGGCGCGTCTCGCCGGCGGGGGGCGATCTGTTCCCGGTGACGCGCGTGAAGGACGGGATCGGCCAGTTCGATCTGTCGAAGGACGGACGCTCGCTGTACTACGCCGTCTCGGACAAGCAGTACGACGAGGCGTTTAAGAAGCTGCGGAAGAAGCACAAGCATCTTGAATACGGCCACGGCGTGGTCGAGTACACGCAAATCTGGAGGCTCGACCTGGAAAGCTGGCGAGCGAACAAGATCGTCGATAAGCAGCGGGTCATCCGCGAGTTCGAAGTTTTGCCGGACGAAAGCGCGATCGCCATGATCACGACGCCGGACGACACGCTGCTGACGAACGAGGGTTGGTCGCGTGTGGACGTGTTCGACGGGACGTCGGGCGAAGTGCGGATCATCACGAAGGACGGCTGGCGGGCGGGCCATCCGTCGCCGTACGGTTGGGTCGGCAACCTGGCGTGCTCGTCGGACGGGAAGCTGCTGGCGTGGACCATCGATTTCGACGGGTACCCCGGCGAGATCTACGTTGCCAATTGTCGCGGCGACGGCGCGGAACCGTGGAGGCTCGATCGGCCGGGCGAAGTTACGGTGACAGGCAACCTGCGGTGGAACCCGGGGAGTACGGACTTGGTCTTCACCGGCGAGGATCACGCGCGGCAGCACGTTTACAGTCTCTCAAACGTGGACCCCAGCCGACGGCACGTCGAGAGTGCCGGCGTGATGACACCGGGCGATTTTGTAATCCACAACTACAGTGTCTCGGAGGACGGTCGGCGACTCGCCGTGGTCAAGAGTGACACTCGAAGCGGGCGGGACATCTATCTGGGCGGTTGCAACGGCGAGGCGGAGAGTGGAAAGTGGTCGCGGCTGACGGATGTGAATCCGCAGATCGACACGTGGAAACTGCCGCAGATATCCCTCGTGCAATGGAACGCGCCGGACGGCACTGAGGTGGAGGGCATTCTCGAATTGCCGCCGGACTACAAGCCTGGCAAGCCATTGCCGATGGTCGTCGAGCTGCACGGCGGCCCGACGGCGGCGACGATGTATCGAATGCGGTTCTGGATCTACGGCCGGACGCTGATGGCCGCGAAGGGGTACGCCCTGCTCAGCCCGAACTACCGCGGCTCGACCGGCTATGGCGACAAGTTCCTCACCGGTCTCGTAGGGCATGAGAACGACATCGAGGTAAAGGATATCCTTGCGGGCGTTGACGCGATGGTGGAACGCGGCATCGCCGATCCGGACCGACTGGCCGTGATGGGCTGGAGCAACGGCGGCTTTCTGACGAACTGCCTGATCACACAGACGACGCGGTTCAAGGCGGCCAGCAGCGGGGCAGGCATCCTCGACATGGTGCTCCAGTGGGGCTCGGAGGACACGCCGGGGCACGTGATTAACTTCATGCAAGGCCTGCCGTGGGAAACGCCGGATAAGTATCGCCATTCGTCACCAGCCTATGCACTGGACAAAGTGAAGACGCCGACACTTGTCCACGTCGGCGGCAGCGACCCGCGTTGCCCGCCGGCGCACAGCAAGGGGCTGTATCGCGCGCTAAAGTACTACGTGGGCGTGGACACCGAGTTGGTGGTCTACCCCGGCGCGAGCCACGGGCTCACCAAGTACAAGGATCGGCTGGCGAAGATGGAGTGGGATTTGGCCTGGTTCGAGAAGTACCTGGGAGCGGAGCCCGCGGCGAAGGATGCGGGCGAGACCGACGAAGTGGTGGAATCGGAACCTGAGTAACCTGGGCCCCCGGCGTTGTGCGTGTTTAGCTGGGGTGGCATGGGGTTCAGTCGGGGTGGCATGGGTAAGCTACATACCGGCTTGCCGGGATGTAGCTTACCCGTGTGAAATGCCAAGACTGTTCCCACGGGTAACGAGTGGGGCATCCCGCAGGGAGCCCCACTCGTTACCCATGCCACCCCATCCGATCGCTGGCTGGGCACGGCAACGCCTGTAGTCATAGGACTGCAAACACGAGACAGACTATGAGCGACAAGACGGTTGTCACCAACGGTACGGTTATCACACTGGGCGAGCCGCTGCACGTCATCGAAGACGGCGCGGTTCTGATTGATGGCAGCCTGATTGAGAACGTTGGTCCGCGGGGCGATGTTGCCGCGGGCGGGGCGAACGTGGTTGACGCGCGGGGCGGTATCATCATGCCCGGCTTCATCAATGCGCATATGCACCTGTACAGCACGTTCGCCTGCGGGATCGCGATGAAGGACGCGCCGCCGGGGAACTTCGTCGAGATTCTGGAGCGGCTGTGGTGGCGGCTGGATAAGGCGCTCACGATGGACGACGTGCGGTACAGCGCGTTGACGCCACTGTGCCGGTGTTTGCGGGCGGGCACGACGACGATCATCGATCATCATGCTTCGCCGTCGGCGGTTCGGGGCAGTCTCGACACGATCGCGAAGGCCGCGGCCGAGGTCGGGGTGCGGAGCTGCCTGTGCTACGAGCTGTCGGACCGGGACGGGCCTGAAGTCGCGCGGCAGGGGATTGAAGAGAACGTTTCGTTCATCGAGGCGTGCAGAGAAGAGCCGGATTCGATGCGTTCGGCGTTGTTCGGCCTGCACGCGTCGATGACGATCGGGGAGGAGACGCTCGCCCAGGCGGTGGAGGCATCGCGCGGGCTGGAGACCGGCTTCCACATCCATACGTCGGAGTCGCGGTTCGATCCGGAAGACTCGCTCGCGAAGTACGGCAAGCGCGTGGTGCATCGCCTGGCGGACGCCGGCGTCCTGGGCGAGAAGAGCATCTGCGTGCACTGCATCCATCTCGACGACGCCGAGATCGACACGCTGAGGGAGACCGGCACAATCGTCGTGCACAACCCGCAGTCGAACATGAACAACGCCGTCGGCGCGGCGGACGTGCTGAAGATGATGTCCCGCGGCGTGCTCGTCGGGCTCGGTTCCGACGGAATGACCGCGAACATGCTGGACGAGCTCCGCGCGGCGAATCTGATTCACAAGCACGTCGCAGGCGATCCGCGGGTCGCATTCGTCGAGGCGACGCAAATGCTCCTCGGCAACAACGCCAGGATTGCGTCGAAGATGTTCGGCAAGCCGGTGGGCGTGCTCGCGCCGGGGTATCTGGCGGACGTGATCGTGCTCGACTACGACCCTCCGACGCCGCTGACAGCGGACAACTTCCTCGGGCATTTGGTATTCGGCCTGCCGACGGCCGCCGTCAAGACGACGATCGTGGACGGCCGGGTTCGGTTGGAGGATGGCGCCGTAGTCGGGATCGACGAAGGCGAGGTGGCCGCCAAGTCACGTGAGCTGGCCGGGGCGATGTGGCAGCGGTTTTAGCAACGACTCATCGTGGGTGCCATGCTTTCACGCGACAAAGTCGCGGGTAAGCATGTACGATGTCGAGAACGCATGCCTACCCGGGCTTCTCCCGTGAAGGCATGGCACCCGGCCTATCCGAGCTGCGCCCGTGAAGGCAGGGCACCGGGCCCGCCGAGCTACGTGGGCGACCTACCTGGTTCGGCTGTCCCGTTTCACTCGCCTAGCTTCCGCGGCTGGGTGGCATGCTCACCCTGCGGGATGAGCATGAGAATCCCTCCTGACTCGTCAACGCTGCTGGACGGGTCGTTGGGTCGCGGCTCGAAACCCATGCCTGCTTGAAGTGGAGGCTGCGTCGAGTGGAAAGCATGCTCACCCGGCGGGATGAGCATGGCACCCGGCGCTCGTGCGAGATCCCCATCTCGCACGCACTCTCCGCAGGATTCCCATCCTGTGGGCACGGGAAGGGATTCCCGTCAGAGGGGGTGCGAGAAGGGATTCTCGCACCAGCGTGGCATGAGAATCCCTCCTGACTCGTCAACGCTGCCGGACGGGTCGTTGGGTCACGGCTCGAAACCCATGCCTTCATGAAGTGGAGGCTGCATCAAGCAGAAAGCATGCTCACCCTGCGGGATGAGCATGGTACCCGGCGATTCATCCATCTCCGTGGGGACCTTGCTCAAGAGCAGTGGCACACACCTGTACACACGCCGGGTGGGCCCTTTGGATGGAGCCGTGACCGCTTCCTTACGGTCGCGGCTCTGATCGTCAGGCCTTGGCGGTGGTCTTGGGGGCGACTCGGTTGGCGGGGGGCTGCGGCTGGTCGGGGGTGTCGCCTTCTTCGAGGATGTCCCGCAGCCACTTGTTCAGTTTCTTGTTGCCCTTGACGATGTCGCCGAGCGAGCCCTTCTCCACGGGCATCGAAGCGATGTTGAGGGTACGCGGCGCTTGCTCTGCGGTTCGCAAGACGGTGGCCGGCTGCGGCTTGGCGGCGGCATTCCTCGGTACGCGGCCTTTCGCCGGGAATGTCTGGGGCGTCTGAGTGGCTCGGTGGGCCGGGGCTTCCGCGTCGAGGGCATAGCGCAAGGTCTGAATCTCGCCGGGAACGCTCTTTGCCAGCTCATCGGCGTGTGAGAGCCTACTTCGCAACCCTTCGATCCTGGCATCCATTGATCCGTAGAGCTGTCTGATGATGCCGACGAGCTGTCCGACCCGTGCGGTGTGCCGCTTGAGTAGCTCGACGGTGTCGTTCGCTTCGATGTTGGCGTTTTGGAGCTGGTCACGGTTCTGCTGCGCTTTGTTCCCGGCGGTTGCAAGCTGGTGGACGACGGAAGTGACCTTCTTCGACATCCCCGCGAGCGCCTGCGTTTGTCTGTTGGCTTCCTCCACGAGGTCTTTCGGCGTCTTTAGCAGGGCTTCGGACCTCTCGACGATCGAGGCGCCGCTGTTGACGAGCTCCTGCGACTTCTTCTGCGCCTGCTCGTGGATTCTCCGAGCCTCGGTGATAAAGTGCGTAGACTCCTCACGGGCTTCGGTCAGGTCTTTCGCGGCGTCGTTCACGCGCTGACGAATCTCCTCTGCATCCTCGGCGATCTCAGACCGCATGGCCTGCACGTCGTTGCGGACGGCGTCGGCGGTCGCCTCGGATCGGCGGAGAAGGGCCTCGGCCTGCCCGCGGAAGCTCTCGGCGGAACTCTGCGCCTGTGCCAGAAGGTTTGCGGCCTGTTCGCCGATCTTGTCCGCGCCGCTCTCCGCCTGCGAGAGTAGCTCATCGGCATGTTGGCGCAAGACGGCCGTTCCCGCCTGGACCTGCTCGAGGAGCCGCGTGGCGTTTTGGCGGATCTGCTCCGTGCCCTGTTCGACCTGCTCTCGGAGAGCGGCGAGCCGTTGGTAGTTCGCGTCGGAGTCTCTCTGCGCGGACTCGTTCATCGCCGCGATCTGCTGGGAGACGGTGTCGGCGGTGTGGCGCAGTTGGTCAATCCCCGACTTGGCCGCTTCGGTGAGCTCTCGACTCATCTCGCTGAGGTCGGACTGAATGAGCTTGGAGCGATCGGTCATCTGTTCCATGCCCACCCGGACCTCGGCGAGCGAGTTCTCACTCTGTTCGCGGATGTGGGCGACGGCCTTCTCGGCGTGAGAGACTGCCACCTCGGCCTTCTGACTTGTCCGGGCCATGCGGTCGTCGAGGTTCTCGGCGGTCTTTTCCGACTCGTCCCGGATCATGCCGGCTTTGTGAACGGCCTCTTCAAGGCTCTTCGTCAATCGCATGCCGATGCCGGAGACTTCGGCCTCGGCCGAGTCTTTCAGTTGCGCGATCTTGCCCGCCAGAGCTTCAGCTGCATCGGTCGCCTTTGCGGACATCTCATCCACTTGGGTCCGGGCCTGGTGGAGCAGTTGTCGGTTCTTCTCGACGAGTTCCGTCAGGTGGCGTTGCAAGTTCTCGGACAGCGCTTCGTGCTGTGCCTCCTGCTGCTCGGCGTTCTGTTGGACGGTGGCGAGGGACTCTTGAATCTCCGAGTAAATGCGCGTGGCCGTATCAGAGGCGGATGCGAGTTCGGTCTGGAGAGAGTCGACCACGTTCTTTGCCTTGGCTTGGACTTCGGCAACTGAGTCGTCGTTGGCCCGTCGAATCTCCGCGCAGATGCCTGAGGCCCTCTCGGAGGCCGTTTCGAGTTCGGATTGGAGGGAGCTGACCACTTTCTTCGTTTTGGTTTCGATGTCGGCGATGGAGTTGTAGCCGGATTGTCGGATTTTCTCGCAGAGTCCGGATGCGGTCTCGGACGCGGTCTGGAGTTCTGAGTGGAGGGAGTCGGCCATCTCCTTCGCCTTCGTCTGGGCGTCAGTGATGGATTCGTGGTTCGACTGCCGGATTTCGGAGCAGACTGTGGACGCGGTCTCGGACGCGGTCTGGAGTTCGGATCGGAGGGAACCGATCATGTTCTTTGCCTCGGCTTCGACCTCGGCGATCGCGCCGTCGCTTTCTCCGATCAGCCTGATTGTGCGCTGCCGCATGTTTTGCTCGTGTTTTGCGAGTGAGTCGTCAAGGTCTCTTCTGGCTTTCTCGAAGCGATTGGCGATACCGGTCTTGATCGCATCCGTATCACGGGACAGCTTGACGATTTCCGACTTGTGAGCATTGAGATCGGTCTCGAACGCGGTTCGGGTCTTGGCGAGATTGTCCGTTGCGCTTTGCACCAGGCTCTCGAGCGTGGTTCGCGAATGGTCGGTCATCATGCGGGTTTCAGCTAGCTTCGCCGTTAACTCGTTGAGCGTCCTGGTTCCTTCCGCGACCGCCGTCTTCCAGACGGAGTCGGCCTTGTGTTTCTGTTCAGCCATCTGAGCCTGCAGGTCGGCGAGGCAGGCGGCGGCTTGCTCCTGCGTTTTGGTGATCAGGTCGCGTGTTTCCTCGAACAAGCTTCTCGCCTGAGTGCGGGCGTCCTTGGCTTCGGCGAGCGTCTGGTCCCTGGTGGTTTGCAGGGCCTGCTGGGAAGACTTGACCCGGTCCTGAGCAGCGGTGACGACATCGAGCAACTGTTTGTGCGTGCGCTCGACGCGGGTCCGCATCTGAGCCAGGAACCGATCCATCGACTGATTGAGTTCCGTCGTACGGCCATCGGCTTTCTGGTGCATGTCGTCGAGGTGTTCATTGAGTGCTTTGATTTGTTCGCGGACATGCCGGAGCATCTCGTTGCTGCGCCGCTCGGTCTCCTCATCTCGCTGTTTCATCTGAGCCTGGAGGCTGTCGATTGTCTTGCGGGACGCGGCGATTTCCTCGTGATGGCGGGAGATCAGCTCGGCCACTTCCCGACCCTGGGCCTGGTTGTTATTCCTGACTTGGTCGAGAAGCTGTTCGACCTGCTGCCGCATGGCTGCATTCTGCTTCTCGGTCTCCGTCAGGCTGACGGCGGCCTGCTTCTCCACGGCGGTGGCGGATTCCTGGGCGCCGTCGATCATCTCCTTGACGCGCTCAGTGGCTTCCTGGGCGGTCTTGGTGACCTCGTCCAGCAAGGTGGCCGCGTGGCGTCGTAGCTTCTGGGTTGCCTCGAACTCTGCCTGTTGCCGCGAGAGGAGCCCCGCGATGTGGTCCTGCTTGCCCTGCGCGAAGGCATGCACGTCTTGCATGACGTGCTCGGCCTGTGCCTGAATCACGAGGTTTTCCCGCTCTGCCCGGTCGAGCGTGTTCTTCGCCTCATCTTCGACGCGTGACGAGGTCTTCATTGCTGCGCGGATTGCTCGTTGTGCCTGGATCCCGGCATCTTCGGAGGCCGCCTTGATGGCCTTGAGGATGCCGGATGCCTGGCGGCGCATCTGTTTGGCTTCCTGGAGTTCGGGGGATGTTTCGCCATCCTTCGCGGCCGGGCGGTCCGTACCGTGACGGATGCCCTCGAGCGTCCGCTCGGAATTCTCGAGCCGGTCGGCCATGCGGCGGATCAGGTGGTCGATGTCGTTTACCCGGGCCCTCAGAGCATCGTTGTGCATGGATGTGTCCGGCATCGTGATTACGGTCTGATGCGTGGGCATCCCGGCTTGGACCGCGCCACCAGGTGTGTCCGTGACGCCAAGCAAGTGTTTGGCGAAGGCTCCCTGCGGTTTGGCTTCACCGGGCGCGACCGTGAGAGTCATCATCTGGTCGACGACTTCCGTGATGATCTTCTCCGTGATTGTCGTGCTGGACTCGGTGTAGGCCGTCAGCATCGCATTGTCGCAGATCTGATTGATGAGTCGCGGGACGCCTTCGGCGTGCCGATAGATCGCTTCGACCGCCTCTTTGCTGAAGACCTGTTGATCGCCCGGCAGGCCCGCGACCTGCAACCGGTGTTTGACGTAGCCCTCGGTCAAGTCCCGGCTCAAGGCCTCGAGGTGAAAGGTGCGGAAGATGCGTTGGTGCAACTGCCGCATGGAGGGCAGCCGGAAGGAGGCCTGGAGTTCGGGTTGTCCAAGAATCAGAACCTGGAGCAGTTTTGCGTCGTTCGCCTCGAGGTTTCCGAGCATCCGAAGCTCTTCAAATGCTTCGAGGGGGAGGTTCTGTGCTTCATCGAGAATGACGACCGCCAGACGGTCCCGGGAATACTGTTCGAGGAGGAACGTCTCAAGGGCGTTGGACATTTCAGCGGAAGAGGCGCCCTCCTCAATCTCGATCTCGAACTCGCGGCAGATCGCCATGAGCAACTCGGGCCCGCTGAGCCGCGTGTTGTTGATGAGTGCGGTTCGGACGCCGGGGCCGAGCTTCGCGAGCAAGAGCCGGCTGAGGAGCGTCTTGCCCGCTCCGACTTCGCCCGTGACGAGAACGAAGCCCTTGCGCTCTTCGGCGGCGTAGAGCAGCGAGGCGAGTGCCTCTTCATGATCCGGCGTGTTGAAGAAGAACCTCGGGTCCGGCGTGTTGTTAAAGGGCAGCATCCTGATATCGAAGAAATCGCAGTACATGCCGTGCTCCTGAAGGTCGGACGGGAGGTCCTCGCGGTTTCACCCCGAGCGCTTGAGCCGAGTGATCCGGCTGCGCGGATTGCGCACGGATCGCACGCGAGGTGCGGACGCCTTTTTCACTGTTATCGGGTGTGCGTGGAAGGCGGCTTGACGGGAAGGCCCCTGGTGAGGCGACGAAGGGGGGCTCGGCGGAGACTTGCGGGCCTCGGATTCCCGGCACGGGCGTCCGGCACACGTCTGCATGCACTGGAGGGCAAGGCTGCCAGTGACGCCGTAACCAGGCCTGACCTCCCGCTCAGAAACTACCTCAGAATGGTGGCACAGGCGTCCCGCCTCTGTCTTCACCGCCGAGACGGCGTTGCCACAGCGGTATTCGCATGGCCTTGAGGCATTCTGAGATAGTTTCTTGATGGTTTCACCAGCGCACGAGAGCGGGCAGGCCGCCAGCGACATCCTGGCGAGCGGGTCGTCGGGCGATGTTGGTGATGTCGGCAAAATCTGCGCAGCCGCGGAGAGCGGGCGTCACGATCTTGCCCTCGCCTGCGGTCTGGGCTGGTACGGGGAGACAATCGGTCGGCGGGAAGCGTCGTGCATGCGAAACGAGTTGGCCGGGGCCGCCTGGGTGATCTCCGGATTCACCACATCAGGTCAGGGGTTTCTGCTCCCGCGTGTCGCCACTGGGCCGATAAGGGAAAGGAGCCTGAGCCGGCCGAGCCTGATCGGGCTTCGTTTCCTCCGCGGTGCTCTGGACAAAGGTCTCGACTCTGGTATAACTGAACATGACCGCTGTGCGATCGGCATTCCCCGATAGCTCAATTGGTAGAGCGAGCGGCTGTTAACCGCTAGGTTGTAGGTTCGAGTCCTACTCGGGGAGATAAAGGCTTGCCCGCCAAGCACTTACGAAACAGCCGCGAACCAACAATCTAGCGGCTTTGCAGCGCTAGCTCGCATGTTCGCCGAGAGCATGATGAGGACCGGAGTTCAAGCCCGGCGTCACGAGTATCGAGTTAGCGAATCTTGCCTGACGCCGCAGTAGAGCCCGACTCCGCCGATTGTTGGTCAATCCTCCCAAGGCACGAATGGCTTGTTCCAGGCTCCAGACCTCCCTTCTCAGCCGTGATGCCTTGCTCGATGAATGTCGCGATCACCGCGATGCGCTCGGCTGTGCGGGCTCGTTCTCGCGGAGTTGATGCATTGGCTCACGGGCGGACACTTCGGAGCAGTAGCTCTCGTAGAACTCGAATGCCTGTCCGTGGTGTTCCGAGGTGGTTAGCACCGAATCTCGTGCTTTCCCCTCGACATCCGCAACTGTGGAGCGTGCCACACATCTCGTGTGCTTTCGCGAGAAGAGCCGAAAACCCTTGAGACCGACACGATTAGGTCGCGGTACGGCGACTCGCCACGCCATTCAATACCATGTGAT
>JBDRKQ010000212.1:0-4156 GCA_043813895.1 Planctomycetota bacterium | reverse complement strand
AGGAAAACGGCGGCGGAGATGCCGAACAGGATGAGCAGGCCGCCCATGGTCGGGATATTGGCCTTGTGCTGCGTGAGTTCGTTGAGCGCCTTGTGATCGAAGTCCGGGATATCCCCCAGCCGCATCCGGATGAGGCGTTTGATGACAGTCCGCCCCAGCAGCAAGACCACGGCGAAGGCGATCAGGATGGCGAACGTAGCCCTGAAGAGCGGGTGCTGATAACCGTAGTTGCCTTCGAGGAAGTACTCGAGTAAGAGGTAGATCACGTTCAGAGCACCCCGTCGTTTTGCCGCCTAGCCTGTTGCATCGACCACGGGGGGCCGTTGCCTCGATTCTGTGGCGGCCGACGCCCCGGCATCGATCGGGAACCGCTCGCTGACGCGCGCGGCTCTGCTCGTTAGCGCCAATCCACGTCCGACACGGGGGTCGGACGCTAGTTCTCGCGTAGCGGCGTCCCGCACACGGCGGCGTCCCGTAAAGAATCCATGATTCGCTCCAGCCGCACGCCGCGCGAGGCCTTCAACAGCACCACATCCCCGGGTACCAGCAGTGTCCGGATCTTCGCTTCGAGTGCTTCGACGCTGGGGTACGCGTAGATTCTCTTACTTGTTTCGGCGACCGCCGTCGCACCATCGGTAACCACGCGGGCAAAGGCCCCGGCGGCGATGATGACGTTTGCGGTTGAACGACCGGCGTCTCGGCCGACGGCCTGATGACATTTCGGTGCGTTGTGACCGAGTTCTCGCATGTCTCCGAGGACCAGTACTTTACGGCCCGCGGATTTCATCTGGTCCAGCGTGTCGAATGCCGCGCGCATGGAGGCGGGATTGGCGTTGTAGGCGTCGTTGACGACCGTGATTTCGCCGATCTTCTGTAACTCCATCCGCATCGGCGGGGGCTCGACATCCGCAAGGGCCGCGGCGATCTCGTCGTGCGCCATGCGGAATCGCGTCCCGACGGCAATGGCGGCCATCGCGTTGACAACATTGTGCCGGCCGAGAAGGGGGAGTCGGTACTTGAATCGGCCGTTTACGGCGAATCGTTGTCCATCTCTGTCGGCGCCGAGGAGTTCGGCCCTCAAGTCCGCTCCGTTCCCAAAGCCGTACTTGAGCATGGTGTAATCCCGCGGGCCGCCGAGCGGGGCATACGCCGCGGCTTGCTCGCTCAGGGCGATGAGGCTGCGGTTCCGCATGGAGGTGAGGATCGAGAACTCCTCCCGCGCCACTGCCCCGATGTCGCCGAAGAACTCGAGGTGCTCCTCGCCGATGCTCGTGACAACGGCCATGTCGGGCTGAGCGATCGCACCCAGTGAGGCGACTTCGCCGGGGTGGTTGGTGCCGATTTCAACGACGACATACTCGTCCGTCGGTTCGACCGAGAGCAGGGTGAGCGGAACGCCGACGGCATTGTTGAAACTCGCCTTCGCGGCCTGCCCCGGGCGTTTGGAGCCGAGAACCGCGTGGATCATGTCTTTGGTCGAGGTCTTGCCATTGCTGCCGACGACGGCAATTGCCTGTGCAGCGAATTGCCTGCGATACCAAGCCGCGAGCTTGCCGAGGGCCTGCACCGTATCCATCACCTGGATGAGTCGGCCGTCGTTCTGAAGAGAGGGCGCGATTACGGAAAGGTCACTGACGACGGCGGCGGTCGCCCCGTTTTTGAGGACCTGCTCGACGAACGCGTGCCCGTCAAAACGCGGACCGGTGATGGCAAAGAAGAGGGAGTCGCGCACGTCTTCCCGCGAATCCGTCGAGACGCCCGAAACGGTCGGCGCCTTAATGGGACCCAGCACGCGCCCAGCCATCGCCGCAGCCATTTCTTGTAAGGTCAAAGGCCTCATACCGCCTCCATCTACCTCCTGCGAATCGCCGAAAGCGCCGTCTCCACATCGTCGAAGTGCATCTTCTCGGTGCCGAGAATCTGATAGTCCTCATGCCCCTTGCCGGCGATGATCAGTGTGTCGCCGGGCTCCAACCGGCTGACCGCGTAGCCAATCGCACAGGTTCGGTCCGGCTCGATCGCGGCCCGTTCGCGATCCTCGCGAGAGAGGCCCTGCTCGATATCGGCGATGATTGCGAGGGGGTCTTCGGTGCGCGGGTTGTCGCTCGTAATCACGAGCCGGTCCGCACCCTGGGCGACAGCCTGGGCCATGCGCGGGCGTTTGGTTCGGTCCCGGTCTCCGCCGCATCCGAACACACACCAGAGCTTGCCGCGAGTCAGCGGCCGGGCGGCACGCAGCACGTTCTTCAGCGCGTCGTCCGTATGCGCATAATCGACGAACACGTTGAACCCGAGATCGCCGGTGTCTACCGATTGAAGACGGCCGGGCACGAAGCCGAGCGAGGCCAGACCTTCCCGGATAGGCCCGGGCGCGATGCCCGCGGCCAGTGCGGCGGAGGCCGCGGCCAAGGCGTTCACCGCATTGTGTCGGCCCACCATCGGCGTGTGAATCTCGAAGGACTCCGTCTCGTGCTCCAGGCTGAATCGAGTGCCGGGTTTGCCTTCCTCGATGATCCTGGCTCGCATGTCCCCATCCGTCTCGACGGCGTAGCGGATGATTCGAGCCTTGCAGTGTTCTACGATCTTCGGGCTGGCGGGTTCGTCCGCATTGACGACCGCAAGGGCATCGCTTTCCAATCCGTCGAAGAGCCGCTTCTTCGCAAGGAGATAGTCATCCAGATTCTCATGGTAATCGAGATGGTCTTGCGTCAGATTCGTAAAGAGGGCCGTTGAGAAGCGGATGCCGTCGGTGCGTCTTTGATCGAGGCTGTGGGACGAGACCTCCATGACGACATGTCGCGCGCCGGCGGCATGCGCTTCAGCAAAGAGACGCGCCAACGTGATCGCGTCCGGCGTGGTCAGAGCCGCCTGCATCGTTCGGGCAAACAGGTCGTACTCGATCGTTCCCAGCATCGCGACGGGTTGGTCGGCTGCACGGAGGATACTTCGCAGCATATGCGCGACGGTGCTCTTGCCGTTCGTGCCCGTTACGCCCGTGGCACGGAGTTCGCCGGCGGCCTGGATGCGATCCAGACCGAAGAAGACGGCAGCCAGCCTCGCCAGGGCGACCCGCGCATCCGGAACGCGGATGACAACAGGACCCTCCTTCACCTCGACATCGGTGTCGGTAACGACGGCGACCGCTCCGCGCGCGGCCGCCTCGTTAGCGAACGTGGCGCCTCGGACTCGCGTCCCCGGGACGGCTACGAACAGCGAGCCAGGCGTCACCTTGCGCGAGTCGGCGCACAAGTCGCAAACCCGGATGTCGGCCGACGAGGAGGGGAGGGCCGCTTCGCCGATTGCCCGGGCGATTAACTCACCGATAGCGATTGGCGTTGGTTGCAAGCATGCCGCCGCTAGGTTCTCTGTCTGATGGCCTTGTGGTTCGGTCATGGGGACGACATTGTACCCCCAATCACGAAGGAGGAAGTCGTGGAAAATCGGTTTTCGTCTTCGGACGGCCAAACAGGAGCGCCGATTGCCGCTCTGGCTGACAGCTCCCGCGGTGTCGGCCCCATGTAACCGACGCCGATGGCCCCGTGGACAGCGGCGGTGGTCGATGCCGAGGTCCGCGAGACGCTGGTCGTTGACCACGCTGTGGGAGAAGTTGATCAAGATAGGGGCCAAGGCGGTTCAGCATGCGAAGTACGGGACGTTCCCAATAGCCGAGGCGGCCGTACCGCGTGCGTTGTTCGCTGCGATCCTCGATCACATCAGGCGGTTCGGTGTGACGCCGCCATGGGTGCAGCAGCGTGGCTGACGCGGCGACCGAACCAAGGCTGGCGAGTCGTGGCGGCAGAGGTCGATACTGCGTAAGGATGCCGCAAGACCGTCGTTCCGATGACGGGAGCGGCCGAATCGGCGTTTCGGCGTGCCGGGAGGCCCGCTTGAGGGTCGCAAGCAGGGGCAAGATGGGCCGTTCTCGCTTGAATCGCGTGTCCCGACCGGGTACAATGCTGTCTTGGGGTTTGATAAGCTGGCAATGTCGGCGTGGGAGGCTATCGATTACCCCAATCACCCGCCCACGCGCTGTTGGGGGGAAGTGAGATTCGCCCACGGCGTGCATTGCGGCGCGCTGTGCGCGGAAGGCGAGGCGTGGCGCCGAACCGACCGTTCGGTGAAGTCCTCATGTTGGCCCCGGCGAGCCACCGGTCGT
>JBDRKQ010000211.1:0-2143 GCA_043813895.1 Planctomycetota bacterium | reverse complement strand
CTCGAAGGCTTGTTGCACGCTGCATGTGTTCCCTATGTTGCTCCCACTTCGGATTTGTCATCGGCGGAACACTGTCCTTTTCGTTGATGATCTGGCGGACCACCGCTGCAGCGCGACGTATTTCGGCCGGAATGTCCGTGGGTGCCCGGGAGACAATGGTCATGAGCTGAGCCCGTGGCAGCCACTCCTTCGCCCAATAGCTTTGGCAAGCGTCTATGGTCATCCGACCGTCCGGGTCGAGGCTGCCGATGGGTCCAGAGCGTAGATACTCATACAGACTCATCCCATCCACGTACCCGCCGCGGTCGCGGGACATCTTCCGCTGCAGCACGGGGTGGAGGTAGTTGCCGCGGTTGTAGATGAGGCCGAACTCCTTGTCGTGGGGCAGGCCCTGGTGGCCGATCTCGCAGCGATCGTAGGGCTGCGGCGCGCCGGAAACGTCGGCCGGGCGGCTGGTCAGCGTCGAGGCCAGGCAGAGCGGGTCGTCGCTGCCGGCCGGGATGTACGCCCGCCGCTCGCCGTACGGCGCGTACTCGTAGCGCTCCGTCAGCGTCCCGTCGGCGGCGAGGAGGCCGATGACGTTGAAGTTGGCGTTTTGGCAGGCGTAGTAGAACGTCTCGCAGGCGTCCTCGCTGGCGTCCTCCGGGTCGTCGTTGACGCCGATCTGGCACAGCTCGTCGACGTACTGCGCGCCCCAGAGGTGCTGCTTCAGCACGTTGGCCGACCCGTCCCGCATCTCGATCATCCGCTGGCCGTCGTAGTAGCAGTCATACGCCGCAGCATACCCGGTCATGACCGTGCCGTCAACGTCCTTGACGATCCGGATAGCGTCAAGTGTTTTGTGTAAGTTTGACTTTGCGCCATCGGAGGAGCTGTCCGAAGACGGCTCGTTCGACGGCGGGCTGGTCGTGGAAGCAGCCCATCGGCCGGAGTCGTTGGCGCAACGTCCGGATGAGGCGTTCCAGGGGGTTGTTGGTCCGCACGCGTCTCCACCACGTTTTCGGTAGGTTGTAGAACGTCAGGCTGTCCGTCAGGCCGTCGGCAAACTGCTGGACGGCCCACGGCGCGCGTGGTTTCCATCGTTGCACCCACGCCACGGCGGCATCGAGGGCCGCCTGTCGCGACGGGCAGCGGAAGATGCAGGCCGCCTCGGCGAGCATCCCATCGCGGAACTCCGTCGTCCCGACGTTCTCGCGGAGGTTGCTGAGGCGATGGAAGGTGCAGCTCTGCCAGGCCACCTCGGGGTAGACCTGCTGCAGGGCGGACCGGATCGGGCCGGACTCGTCGCTGACGAACAGCTCGACGCCGTCCAGGCCCCGCCGGCGCAGGTCCGCCAGAAGTTCGGCGCACTGCTCGCCGGTGCGGACGCAGAAGCCCAGCGCGTCCAGTTCGCCGTCCTCGCGCAGGCCGCAGGCCAGCATCACCATCCGGTCCCCGCCGACGATGTTCACGTGCATCCCGTCGAGGAAGACCACCTGGTAGAGCGGTTCGATGGGTTGATTCCGCCAGGCGAGCAAGCGTTCGTCCAGCCACCGGGTCACCTTGCTGACGGTCTGGTGACTGAGGCATCCGCCAAAGACCTGCTCGGACAGTTCGGCCGTCCCCCGGGTGCTGGCGCCCAGCAGGACCGCATGACGCAGGATCCGATCCACATCGGCGATCCGCCGCTGGTAGCGGTCGAAGATCATCGAGCAGTCCAGCCCGCCGGCACGGCACCGCGGGATCGCCACGGTCAATGGGCCGTGCGGCGTGGTCAACCGGCGACGATACGAGCCGTTGCGGTACCCGCGTCGCGTGGCGGTGCGTTGGTTCCACCCGGCGGCCAGGTGGACGTTCTGCTCGGCCTGCAGAACCGTCTCGATCATCGCGCCGGCCATCTCTCGGACCTCCTGGTCAACCCAGCCCCAGAAAGCCTCTTGCCTTGCCTGCCCTTCGGGGGGTACGGATAGTCCGTCCATGGGTACGCATCTCCTTCCTTCATAGCGGGTGAAGAAGGGATACGTACCCAACTCTTTGCGCCGTGTCACGCCCCACGGACTCGTCGCCGACCGCAACCAACACAATCAACAGCTTTCGACAGCTTCCGACAGCCTTCAACAGCCGACGACTACTACGAACTTACACACACCTATTTACACGACTG
>JBDRKQ010000210.1:0-7754 GCA_043813895.1 Planctomycetota bacterium | reverse complement strand
CTAGAAAGTCGTGCCGAACGAGAAGCTGAATATCTGTGTATCGTCGTCGCTGTCTTCGGCGATGGGGACGGCGAAGTCGAAGGCCAGCGGAATCGGGCCGAAGAACTGGACGTACACTCTTGCGCCAAAGCCGACACTCGCCCGCCAGGAGTTGAGGCCGAAGTCTTCTTCGACGGTACCCATGTCCAGGAAGGTCACGCCTCGGACCGTCTTGCCGATGAGCGGGAATGAGTACTGGGCGTTTGTGAGCAGCATGAAGTCGCCGCCGACGCGATCGCTCCGCCAGCCTGCCCGCGGACTGATGCCACGGAACTCGAAGCCGCGCAAAGAACCGATGCCGCCGGCGTAGAACTTCTCGAAGACGGGGGCGTCGCCGAGGATCTGCCCGGCCGAGGCGCCTACCTGGAAGATGTGCTTTCGATCGAAAGAGTCTCGCTTGACAGTCCAATAGTGGTCATAGGAGGCGAGGAGCTTGCTGAAGGAATGATCTCCTCCCAGTGCGCCGAATTGTTCCCAGGAGAACTTCAGGCGGTTTCCGACGGAGGGCAGCCAGCGGCTGTCGGTCCGGTCGCGAAGGAGTGTGCCCTTGAGGGAGGTGAGCCAACTGCTTCCGGCGTCGTCCTGAATCTCCGTCGCGGTCCACATGTCGGTGCCGTCGATCTTGACGGACTCGAACTTGAGCGCGAGCTCCGTCGCCCAGCCCTTGAGAAGGCCCTCTTGCCAACGTTTGTCCAGGCTTGTGTAGAACCCGATGCGGCGCTCGTCGTATTCCTCCCGGCCTCGCTCGAAGAGATAAGCGCCGATTCCGAAGCCGAGTTCCTTGTCGAGCAGGTAGGGCTCGCGGAACTCGATGCGACCTCGGGTGAGATCGGTACCAGGCTCGATGCTGAATCGCATCGTCTGGCCGGCTCCCTTGAAGGACCGCCCCTTGAAGAACTCCTTCGTTGTCCGAGGGAAATCGAAGAGGTCGAAGTTCTTCTGTTCGATGCTGATGGAACCCACGACGCCGCTGTTGCTGGTGACGCCGACGCCGAACAGGATATTCGTGGTGTTGGCTTCCGTAAGATCGACCAGGGCGCTACGAACGCCCGGGGTGTCGCCCTTGGGCGTGATGGTGACTTCGTTGAATAGGCCCGTCTCCAGGAGACGCCGCTCAGCGCGCTGGGCCTCCTCGGTGTCATACAGCTCCTCGGGGAAGAAACGAAGCTCTCGGCGAACCACCTTATCCTTCGTGTGACGGTTGCCACGGATGTCGATCCGACCGACGCGATACTGCTCCCCTTCCCGCACGCTGACGACGAGATTGACGTAGCCGTCCTCTTCATCAAACAGCAACTGCGTCGAGACCTCGGCGTAGATGTAACCGATGCTGCCGTACTCGGCGACGATGCGCTTGCGGTCCTCCTCCAGAATGTCCGCATCGGCGGGAAGACCGATGGCCGCCCTCATGAAAGAGGACACCTGGTCATTGTCAAAGACGGTGTTGCCGTCAAACTCGATCGTCTTGATGATGTGCTGAAGGCCCTCCTCGATTTGGAAGGTGAGCGTGAGGTCGGATTCGTTTTCGGGAAAGTCAACACGATACCCGACCTGGGCGTTGAGAAAGCCGCGATCGGTGTAGTACTTCTTGACGGCCGCAGCATCTCGCTGGGCGACGTCGTCGGCAAACTCACCGGTTCGGAAAAGCCAGATATACGTTGCGGTCTCGATCTTCGAGCGGAGTTCGCGGTCGCTGAAGGCGTCGTTGCCCTCGAATTCGATGTGTCGCACTTTGATGCGGGGGCCTTCGGAGATGATGAAGAGCACCCGATCCTCGGTCAGCAGAACATCCTGATCGACGTCAATCGCGACATGGGAGTAGCCGGCTTCCCGGTACTTTCGCTCCAGATCCTGCCTGGCCTGATTGATGACGTAGGTGCTGATGGGGGAACCGACGGAGAGTTCGATCGCCTTGAGCAGGTCGCGGTCCTTGAACTTCTGGTTGCCGACGAAGTCGACACCCTGAACGAAAGGCAGTTCGTGGACGACGAACACCAGGACGAGCTGACCGTCTTCCTCTCGCGCCTCGGCGTAGGGCGTGCCTTCAAACTTGCCGGTGGCGGTGAGTCTGGCACAGGCGGCGGCGATCTCGGCACGGTCCCACACGGCTCCCGGTGCGATGTCGACGATGCTCTCCGCGTATGCAGTGTTCACGGTGCGAAGGTGCTCGAATACGACGCGGTCGATGATGCGGCCTTCGACGCCGGACGGCGGGCTCGACGGGCTGTCTTGCCGCAGTCCCATCATCGCAGCGAGAACCAGCAGCGCACCGATCACGGAGAACAGCGGTTTCTTGCGGTCGAAGTGACGAAACGTCCTTGTTCCTGCCGACATCCAGTTCCCTCGGGTCAAAGAGAATTCGCGTTTGTCAGCGCTGGCACCGGCACAGGATCGCTCATACGGCGGCGATCCGTGTTGGCCCGCAGCACCGGAGTGCCCGCTCGCAGGCGATCGCAGACTATACACGGACGCGAGACCGGCCGGAAGCCCATTCACCGTCATTTCAGCGTTGAAATCCCAGATTTGAGCCGGCTCCCTCGACGTGTCTCGACCACCGATGCGAATCTACAATACTTGGATGCCGCATGCAACGGGATCGGACGGCACGGTCAGCCTTGCAGCACAGGGGCACGGTTGGAGAGCCTCTCGCGCCACCGGTCCTGGGAAGAGAGAGCATCGAGAACCGTTGGGCGGGAGGGCGAACACCGAGGACGCCTGCTCGATGAGCGGTTATAATCGCTGGAGCGTTATTAGGTTACGGCTCTAGCATTGAGCACAGAGCCTGCACGCGCCTGCGACGAAGGGCTGTGAAATATGCTCGGACGGCTGCTCCTGGTCTTCATCCTGGTTCCGCTGCTGGACCTCGTGCTCCTGCTGCGGATCGGCCACGTGTTGACCTTTTGGCCGACGCTGGCCTTGGTTGTCGTAACCGGGATCGTCGGCGCAACGCTGGCCAGGCGACAGGGGTTGCGGACGCTGGCACGGATTCAGTCCGAGCTGGAGTCGGGGCGGCTGCCGACGGGCGAGTTGGCGGACGGCGTGCTGATCCTCTTGGCCGGCGCGGTGCTGGTCACGCCGGGTTTCCTGACGGATCTGTTCGGGCTGGCGCTGCTGGTCAGGCCTTTGCGACACGTGTTCCGAAGAGTCCTGACTCGGCACTTCAAATCGCGACTCGTCGTGAACGGCTTTCCGGGCGACGCGTATCGCACTGAAGACAATCTCACAGACAGCGACGATGACGACGTGCCGCACGCAGGCTCGATGAAGTACGTCGAGAACGAGGCACAGCGGAGGTAATGCCTGCCCGCTGGCACTTCCACGGCAAGCCACGTGCGACGGCGGCGAGGCTCCATTGCTTCACAGATGGGGTGCCTGTGCCGGCCCGCTCCCCAAAGCCCGATCCACCATGTTAAACGAGAGTCTCCGCAGCCCCGTTGGGCCGTGGAGACTCTCACAACGCCTGGATCGATTCTTGGGAGACGGTTCACCAGAGGTTGATCACTGCGGTTTGCCGGCTAGATGTCCTCCGTGAACAGGTCGTACATGCTGTAGTCGTATCCATAGGGGGAGAAATCCGCCGGCTCCACCGTTGGCGTGTTGAAGTCGCCCGGCATGACGTAGTCGTCGCAACCGCTCGCAGTTGTCAGCAAAACGCCCGCAGCCGCCATCACAATCATCAGAGTGGTTCGTATCTTGGTCATGGTCGTTCTCCTCGCCAAGTTGCCTCTTGTTCGCGGCGAGCCACGTTTACCGTCTCACGTGCTCCTCGCCACTTCTTGAGCGCAAAGGCCGGCCGGGCGCTCCGCAAAAAGCAGAAAAACTTTTTCGCGGCGAGGAAAACATCGGGAGAGCCGCCTGTTCGGTGGGGGACGCGTTGCCTATCGCGATGATCTCAGAGCAAACGTGTCGGCGAAAACAAGCCTTGGAGATCGCCCGTCTTGTTCAGGATCATCTCGGCGGCCATCTTGCCGACCGTGTAGGAGGTCGTGACGCCGTGTCCGCCGAGGCCGGCCACGTGGAAGAGCCGGTCGTTTCGGGGGTCGAAGCCGATGACGAACCGCCGGTCTGCGGCGAAGGTGCGTTGGCCGACCCAACTGTGCCTGATCGCGATGTCGCTGAGCCGCGGCTGTCGGGATGCCAGCTTCTCGGCGAGGTCCTCCAACACGGCGGGGTCCTCGCTGTAGTCGCCCGGGGGGGCGGCTGTTTCGTCGCACGCACTGAGCAGCAGGCCGCCGGATTCCGGCCGGAAATACAGCCCGCCGAAAGTGTCCCAGACGAACGGCCAATTGGGGTCCACCCAGTCCATCGGAGGCGTGACGAAGATGTGTCGTTGCAGCGGCGTCAGGGGCAAGCCGCCGAGTTGGCCGGCCCAGGGACCGGCGGCGTTGACGAGCAGCCCGCAGGTGATGACGCCTCGGTTGGTCGTCACCTCGATCGCATCGTTCTTGCGCGAGAATGACCGGACCTCGGTGTCGAACAGAATCTTGCGTCCCGAGAGATAGGATTGCAGAAGGGCGGCGACGTCGATCACGCCGTCTTTGGGACACCAGAGGCCCTTGCCCCGGGCGACGGGCACGTGTTTTGCGACATCCTCGTCTCCAAGCCCCAACAAAAGGGCCCCACAGCGCGTGTACTCCGCCAGCGTTCCTTCTCGCAAGAACTCCGCGCCCTGCGTGGCCAGCGGCTGAATGGCCGGGTCCTCCATTCGCTCTCGGATGTAAGAAGCGTTCCGGCCGGAGGAGTGGACGCCGGGCGTGGTTTCCCGTTCGACGATGAGAATGCGGAGATCGGTCGTGCGCGCCAGATGATAGGCCGTCGAGGCGCCCGCCATGCCCGCGCCGACAATCAAGATGTCCCAATCGAGATCCGCCACTCGCAAGAGGATAGCGGGGACCTCGCCTTCGGACCACTCCTCTGAAATGAGTAAGCCGTCGCAGCCGCCGATCAGTCTGCCGCCGCGGGCCTCTTCAGCCTTGTGGGGCTGTTTTCACTCTGAGGATCTCCGCCGCCTGGGTGAAGACCGTTTCGCCGAAGCCCGCCGCACGACAGAGTCGGATGCTCCGCTCGATCCAGGACGGTTGCGCCGCAATCCGGCGGCGCGTCTTGCGGTCGATCATTCGCCACAATGGCAGCGAAAAAACGGGGATCGGGTAGTCGCTTCCCCAAACGAGCTTGCCGTGCAGCTCCGGTCTCCTTGCCAGGTCGGCCAGCCGACTTGTCCGGCCTGGGGCGAGCAGTGCGGAGATGTCGGCGTAGAGCGGCGCGTCGGCGAACTCGCCCAGCATCGCATCAAGCAGGGCGCGGTGGCCGGCGGCGCTTTGGAATCGGAAGGACGGCGTGGCCGCGTGCGCGACGATGACCGTCGGCATGGCGTCTTCCCCTCGTAGCGTCCGAAGCACCTCCAGCATCGGCTCGGGCCGTTCGAACTCCCGGTGTTGGCGGGCGAGCGACATCTCTCCGCCGTAATGGATCAGCATCGCGATGCCAAGTTCAGCCGCCCTGCGCAGAAACGCCACGGTCCGTTCGTCGTCGGCGCGGATGTTCTGGTGAATCGGTAGCCATTTGACGAGGACGGCCCCAGCCGCGGCCACTTCCGCCAGCATGTCGCAGGCGTTTCGCCCCGACTGCTCGCGATAAGGGTGAAGCGATGCGCCGAACAGGAAGCGATCCGGCTGTGCCGAACACATGGCCCTCACGACGGTGTTGGAGACGTACAAGTCGCTACCGACTTGCCGCCGCCGCACGCCTTCGCCGACCGGCCGGCCTTCATCGTCGTGGTATTCGTCGAACGCCAGGAGCACGAGCCGATCGACACTCGGCAGCGCCGACCATTGCCGCCGGTTGGCCGTCCGGATATGTGCGTCCAGCTCATCGCCTCGGCCGAGGCCCGATGGGACCCCGAGCCATCGCCTCACGAAGCGCCACGCGACGCGGTGAAACAACCGGGGCGAAAGGTAGCTGTCATAACCCGGCGTACCCCGCGCGCCGGTCTCCTCGAAAGAGAACCGAGGAATGGACCGATCCACGCGCTTGGCGCTGAAGCCGACATGACAGTGGACATCAACGATCACGGCACAACAATCCGCCTACTTCGTCCGGCCACTGCGCCCGCGCACGGTGCGCTGGGTGTCACTGGCGGCTTGTCCGCCAGTGTTGTCTCTCGATATGGCATACATCGCACCGGCGGACAAGCCGCCAGTGGCACCAGGTCTTGCCGCCATCGGTGGGCAGCCGCATGGAGTATAATGCCAGCCATGCCCACAGTGGACTGCGATCTGGCGATAGTGGGGTCAGGCTTCGGCGGGGCCGTGTGCGCGTTGCGGGCGGCGGAGGCCGGCCTGCGCGTGATCCTGCTCGAACGCGGGAACCGCATGACACCCGAGGCCTTCGAGGAGCTGGCCGCCGGGCGGATGCCGACCTTCCACTCCCGCAAAGGCCCCGGCCTGATTGACCTACACCGGCGGAGTCGGCTCCTTGCCGCCTGTGCCAGCGCCGTCGGCGGCGGATCGCAAATCTACACGGCGGTGACGCTACCGGCTCCACGGGAGGTTTTCGAACGCGATTGGCCCGCGGGCCTCGACCGCGAAGCACTGCAACCGTACTACGATCGGGTCGCGGAGGTGATTGCCCCGTCTCATGTGCCGGTGACGCTTTCGCGAACTGCCGCACTGGAAACGCTCGGCCGGAGGATCGGCGCGACCGTCACCAGGCTCCCACTGGCCATGGACTGGCCCGATGATGTGACCCACCTCCTCGCCGCGCCTCTCACGGGCGGCCTCCATGAGGAGATGGCGGTCTGGTTCCGCGGCGGCCGCGCGGCACGAAAGCGAACGCTTGCCCAGACGTATCTGCCGCGGGCCGAAGCACTCGGCGTGGATGTTCGCCCGCTGCACGAAGTTGAAACGGTGAGTCCCCGCGAGGCCGGCGGCTACCGCGTCGCGTGCCGTTTTCTGCGCAACGGGAATTGGGGCGAGTGTCTGATCCGCACGCCGCGCGTCGTCCTCGCGGCCGGCACGCTTTCGACCGTGTGGCTGCTGTTACACTGCCGTGATAGCCTTGGAACACTGCCGAACCTGAGCGATACCCTGGGGACGCGTTTCTTCACCAACGGCGACTCCGGCGGGCTGCTGGTCGGCCCCAATCCGGAGCCTACGCCGGACTCCGGGCCACCGGTCACCGCTTGGGTGGATCTGTGGGATCGCCACCGGCTGTATCTGATGGAGACCGGGCTCGTGCCGTATGACGCCGGCAGTCTCGTCGGCCTGTTGAATCCGGCCAACTGGCTCCGCGGCAATCGGCTCGTGCCTGCCCGGCGCTGCACGTGGTCGATCGGGACGATGGGATACGACCCCAACCCGTGTACGTTGCGGCTTGGCCGGCTGGGCGGGCTGATCAACCGTCAGTCGCCACACCGCGACGATGCGTTTCGACAACAGGCGGCGGCGTGCCTCAGGGAGTTGGCCAAAGCGGCCGGCGCAAAGCTGATTGTGCCGCCGGCCGTGATCTCGCGGCGTCTGCCGGTGACCATTCATCCGTTGGGCGGCGCGGGCATGGCGGAGTCGCCGGACCGGGGTGTGACCGATCCGTTTGGTGAGGTGTACGGCTATCCCGGCCTCTACGTCGCGGACGGCAGTCTGCTGCCCACGCCGACCGGCGTGCCGCCGTCGATGACCATCGCCGCCCTGGCCGAATACGTTGCGGAGAATCTGGTCAAG
>JBDRKQ010000209.1:0-9541 GCA_043813895.1 Planctomycetota bacterium | reverse complement strand
GCGCTTGCGCTCGTCGGCAATCGTCACGACCTGGAAGAACGCCAGAGAATCGCCGTTCGGCGTTCTGCCTGCTCGGACCAGTCTCTCCACCGGCGGACCCGCTCGCGCGTGGCCGTCGCCCAGTGTGGCCAACATCCACTGGGCATCGACGGCTACAACCTGCTCATCACGATCGAGAGCGGCTTGTCGGGCGGGCCGATTTTCGTCGGGCGCGACGGCGCCTATCGCGACCTCGCCAGCGTTCACGGCACCTACCGCAAGGTCGAGGAGACGCTGCCGGCCGTGCGGTTGATTCACGAGAACATCCAGACGATCGGCGTCTCCACAATCGACTGGTACCTGGACAGGCCCGTCTCCAACAGCGGACGCCTCAAGACCCTCATCGCTGAGGTCGTGGAATCGAGCGGCGTCCGATGGAACATCGAGCTCGTGGACAGCCCGGACCGCATACTGGCCGACTATGACGGCGTCGTCGCGTCGAGCGATTCCTGGATCCTCGACCGCTGCAAAGCCTGGACGAACCTCGCGGGCGACATCATCGACGCACGCCTGTCGGACAGTTGGCGGGTCCTTATGTCGGAAGCGACCGACGGGCCGACCGGCGCTTCACCGCCGCCGAGGCCGGATGACCAGCAGCAAGCCGAACGAGAGTAGCGCGAGCGTCGAAGGCTCCGGCACCGCGATGAAAGCGACCGCAACCCCAAGTTCGAACACGTAGCCCGGCTGCACCGGCGCCTGACCGCTGGAGAAGCCGTTGTGTACGGTCGTTGCGAGCCCTGGATTCCGGATATCACTCCATGCCCATGAGGAAGACACGCCAGGCGTCGCCGCGAACAAGTACGGCGTGAGCTGTGTGCCGCCCCCACTCTCGTCGAGATACTGCGTGCCGGGCACTTGGATGTCGTTCACGCCGTTGCCGTTGAAGTCGTAGGGGAGGGCTCCGACGGACTCGTAGAAGTGGCCCTGGTAGTCCCGCATGAACGACGTGTAGAACAAGTCGAGGTTTTCGAGGCGGGGCTGCGCGATTACGCCGTTGTCGAAGGTCATGCCGGAGATGGACACCTCAATGTTGGGCGAGCCGTTCGGATCGAAGAGTGACGTCGGACCGGGCAGGTGGATGGCCGCCATGCTCAAGGGCACGTCGATGTAGAAGTGCAGGAGACGGTAGACCACCGGCGTGTCCGCCACCGGCTCCGACACGACCTTGAGGATGATCGGCGTCTGGTTCGGGACCAGACCGATCAGGCCGATCTGTGTGTGGCTCTCGGGATCGCCGTCCTGGAAGGTGGCCTTCAGGTCCGGCAGGTCTCCACCAGGTCCGATCGATACGTTGTCCTGGGCGACAATGGTGGCGCCCTGCTTAACGGTGATGTTGAACGACCCGCTCGGCTCACCCACGAGCTGTCCGTAGGCCGCGACCGGCAGAACCGCCACGATCAACAATGCTACGATCTGTTGCCATGTACTCTTCTTCATCGTGTGCTACCTCCTTCGGCGAGAGGTGAACGCGGCGGTGGGCTTGCCGACCGCGCCCCGAGCGCGGCCGGTTAGCGCGCAAGACCACCTACATACCGCCGTCGCCTGCTTGCCGAACTGAATCGACGAGAGTCAACTATCTCTGTTTCGCGACGCGCGATTGCTTGGGAATCTTCGTGCGAGGTGCAGTGAAGGGCCGCGTACGGCGATCCCCCACGGCCGATTCCGCTCCAGTCTCATTATACTCGATAGCCCCGCGTGATTCCCACCCCTGCGGGTGGGGCGTGACCGAACGCCGTTCCCATCGTGGCGAGGGGTCAACCCGCCTTCTTGGCTCTCCAGGAGCGAATCTTACCCGAAACCGACTACTCACGGCCGTCTGGTTGAACTAAGATTGAGGGAAGAAGGACCGTAGGCCCCTACCGAGGGGCTGGGTTTGTGTGTGGCGATATGGTATTCAGTCTCGACGCCGCGGTCGGCAAGGCCGCCGGAGGCAGGGAGAACCGCCCGCTATGCCATTACGGACGCGATTATCGTATGGCTTCACGCTGATCGAGCTGCTGGTGGTCATCTCCATTATCGCCGTGCTGATCAGCGTGCTGCTGCCTGCGTTGGCGTCCGCCCGGGTCGAAGGGCAGAAGCTGAAGTGCCAATCCAACCTCCGCGTCCTCGGCCAGACCGCCATCGCATACGCGCACGACGACCCGAACTCGATTATCGGCCCGGTGCATCCGTATGCCACCTACTTCTCGGGCGGTACCGGTTACGCGGAATACGGAGGGGGGCCGGGCACTTCGCCCTACCAGGGATGGGGGAACTACCCGAACTTCGATCCGCGAACGCGCCCGTTCAACCACATCCTCTACGGAAAGACCGGCATCGCAGGCAACAGCGAACCCGGTGATCGCGCGCGGTTCCAGGAGTTCCAGTGCCCCGGAGAGGACTACGGCTGGCAGGAATGGCCGGGCTTTCCCGGCATTGCGACCGACACGGAGCGACCCTATTTTGAGGCCAACGGCACCTCTTTCCGCCTGAACAACCTGGCCTACTCGGGCGGATTGACCGTTGGCGTCTATGGACGGCCCGTGAATCGCGTTCCAGATACCGGGATCGTTCTAGGCTTTCTGGAAGCGCGTGTGTACCAGACGTTGTTCACGAACGACGTCGTACCGGTCCCCGGCGTGGAAGTCGGAGAACTCACCGGCTATCACAAGAAACTCGGTTTCTTCAACGTAAGCTATGTTGACGGCCACGCGGCGTTCCGGGACTTCGGAGATGGAACGTACTATCCCACAGTGCCGCATCCGGCTAATCCGGATTGGGACGACCTGACCGCTCGGGGCACCTGGGGCCGGATGGACTGTTTTCCGGAACCGCCTTTGAACCCCCATGTGGCGCCGTAGAAGTCCCGATCGCGCGCGAGCCGTGGCGGACTGCATCCGCGTCGTTCGCGACGCCACGACTGGCCGCGATTCTTGAGAGGTAAGACCGACATGAAGCCCAAACAAACCGGGACCTTGGCAGTCGGCCTGCTCGTCGTTTCCATCGCCCTCGGGCTATACCTGTGGCGGCACATCACGCACACACGAGCCGACTCTGAAGTGGCAGGAAGGATGCAGTCATATACGTGTCCGCACTGCGACAAGGCATTCGAGATTTCGGTAGCCGAGGCGACCGCGATGCGCCGAAACAATGGTGATGTATCGTGTCCCTATTGTGGTAAGGGAGGAACCCGGAAGGACAACGTTGCCGTTGATATGAACGGGCCACGTCAGGCGGCACCGCCGGAAAACGAGGGAGATTCGGCAGATGACGGTCACATGGACCGCGACAGGCCGCGTCAGGCGCCGGCAGCGGGAAGGACACCCAAGACGGGTAAGTGATGCCCTCCTGGCGTGCGTCGAGGGATCCGTCCACGCGTTTGTCAGACTTACGGCCGGCCGCTATGATGTGGAAAAGACCCCCGATTAGGCGCGTGCAGCAGCGCTTACGGTCGTACGGCGAAACGGCTGACGTGAAGGAGTCCAGTTGATGTCCGCACGCAGGCCAAGCCTCAAGGGCTTCACGTTGATCGAACTGCTGGTGGTGATCGCAATCATCGCCGTGCTCATCAGCGTCTTGATGCCGGCTCTCTCCGCGGCCAGATCACAAGGCCAACGGGGCGCGTGCATGGCGAACTTGCGTGCGATTACCCGAACGGCCACCATGTACGCGCACGACGATCCTGCTGACATCATCGGGCCGATCCACAAGGAGGCTCCCAGATTCCGGTTCGAGGGCTACGCCGAGTACGGCGGGGGCCCGGGCGATATGCCGTATCAAGCATGGGACGATCCCTTTGATCCGCGTACACGGCAATTCAACTGGCTCATCTACGGGGGTCCTCAAGCCATTGTCAAGAACACGGCGCCCGGTGATCGCGGCGTTTACAAGCTTTTCCAGTGTCCCGGCGATGACCACGGTTGGCAGGAGTGGTATGGCATCGGACCGGACGAGCATGATCCGCGCGAAACCGAGCGATCCTATTATTGGGGCAACGGCACGGCCTACCGCATGAACAACCTCTACTGGGAAGTCGGATCAGAGATTCAAACTGTGGGGATATACGGCCGGTCTGTTTCCAAGGTCCCAAACACCTCTCTTGTCGTTAGCTTCATGGAAGCCCGCGCGGAACAGACCACGCGTACGAACGATCAATGGGGTATTTGGGATCATGGCGAACTGACAGGTTGGCACACGAAACTGGGCTACTTCAACCTCGCCTATGTTGACGGGCATGTGGCCTATGCAGATATGGGCTTCGGCGCTTTCTATCCACACAGCGATCTCTACAACGACCAGGACATGCGCGGGACGTGGGGCAACATGGACTGCTTTCCGGCCGATGCCATACCGGAGCCCTGACGACTGGTGTCGTTCGTCGGCCGCATGACTATCTGCCGGACTCCACCACGGAGACTCTACTCATGAACTTGACAAAAACGACCGTGGTTCTGATCGGCGTGCTCATCCTCCTGATCGCCGTCAGTGCCTACCTTTGGGCGAAGGTCGGCCTCGGAGAACCGGAGGTCGACTCGAACGTAGCCTCCTCGATCCAACATTTCACGTGCGGAGAGTGCGGCCACGCTTTTGAGATGCGAATCAGCCAAGTCGCAGCGATGCGCCGCGCCCGAGGTGAGATCATTTGCCCAAAATGCGAGAAGGGTGGTGCTCAAAAAGTCGCTTCCCCGGAGAGTGCCGGCGAGGCGAGAGAAACCTCGGCACCCAGTCCGAGCAAGTCCAGCTCCAGGAAGGAATCGGAAGACGCGGGGGAATCACCGCCCGAAGTGTCTAATCAAAACCCCAGCCCGCCGGCTCGTAGCCCTCTCGGAGATTGACGCACCATTTTCACGCGTGCGTCAACTCGACAGGGCGTCCCTCGCGACTGGATGCGTAGATTGCCTCGATGACGCGCATGACGTGCAAACCGTCCGTCATGCTGATTGCCGGCCGGCCGTTGTGCTGGACGGCGTCGGTGAAGTCCTCCACCGCCGCCTGGAAGCAATCGGTTGTCGAGATCTCCTGCCGCACCGACCCCGGCGTTTGAGTCGAGCGGAACCACGAGTTGTACCCGCCCACGGCCTGCATCGATCCGTCCACCGCGTAGGTCGCGTCGCTGCCGTAGGCCTCCACGCGCCCTCCGTACTGATGCGCACAGTAGCTCAGATCCAACAGGCCCATCGCCCCGCTGGCGAAGTCGAATCGCGCCGAGCAGAAATCCTCGACCTCGCCTGGGAACTGCAGTGTCCGCAAGGTCGCGTCCACGCGCGCGATCCTGCCGCCGACCTCCAGCATCAAATCAACCGCGTGGGGCGCCAAGTCCATCGCGACGCCGCCGCCCGCCAGGTCCGCCGTTCCGCGCCAGGATGTCGTCGGCGGATACCACATCCCGATCTGAACCCGGAGCACGTTGAGCTTTCCGAGCTGCCCCTCGTCCCGCAGGCGAATCAAGTGCATGTTCGCCGGATGGAACCGCTGCTGCTGGAGAACGCCCAGGATGCGCTTGGCCTTGTTTGCCGCATCCACCATGACCTGGGCGCCTTGCACCGAGGTCGCCATCGGTTTGTCCACGAGCACGTGCTTGCCAGCGCGGAGACACTGGACCGCGTGCTGCGTGTGCAACGCGTTGGGCGTCGCCACATAGACTATGCGAACCTCGTCGTCCGCAAGCAGGCGATCAACGGAATCGTACGCACGTCGTGCCCCGTGGCACTTTGCATAGGCCTGGGCCTTGGCCAAGTCGCGCGAGCAGAACGCCACGAGTTCCGCCTCGTCCGTCTTGCGGAACACCGGTGCAAACCGCCGCTCCGCGACGCGCCCGCACCCGAGGACTCCCCATCCCACTGCACTCTCGCTCGGCATGGGTCAGACCTCCCCACGGAGCTTCCTGGACATCAGGTCGCTCAGTGTCTCCAGCACGTCTCGCCCCTCGAACAGGACGCCGTACACCGCTTCCGTGATCGGCATCCCGACGCCGTGCTTCCTCGCCAGGTCATGCACGCTCCGCGTTGTCGGAATACCTTCGATGACGGACGGCGTCGCCGCGATGACATCCCCAACGGGGCGGCCCCGGCCGATCTGCTCTCCCGCCGTTCGGTTTCGCCCCGATGGTGAGACGCACGTCGTAACCAAATCTCCCAGCCCGGCCAAACCGGAAAACGTCTCCTGCCTCGCCCCCATCGCCACACCAAGCCGTGTAATCTCAACGAGCCCGCGCGTGACCAATGCCGCCTTCGCATTGTCCCCGGCCTTCAGACCGTCCACGATCCCCGCCGCCAGGGCGATCACGTTCTTGACGGCAGCCGCCAATTCCACGCCGAGGATGTCGGTGTTTGTGTAGACCCGAAACCACCGAGATGAGAACGTTTCCTGCACGAGCATCGCAAGCGACTCTTCGCGGCTTGCCGCCACAACGCTGGCAGGCAGGCACTTGGCCAACTCCGCGGCGACGCTCGGACCACTCAACGCCGCCGTCGGTGCCGGTCCCACGACGTCCGTGATGATCTGCGTCGGTCTCAGCAGCGTCCCTGTCTCCACGCCCTTCGACACACTGACCACCGGAACGCCACTCGGATAGACCGGCGCGAGTCGTTGCCACACTTCCCGAATGTACTGACACGGCACAGCGTTGACGATGAGGCCCGCCCCATCCAACGCGGCCGCAGCGTCGGTCGTGAAGTTGACTCGATCCGGAATCGTCACGCCCGGGAGATACCGCCGATTTTCCCGTGTCGCCTTCATGGCCTCGATTTGCTCGCGAAAGACGCTCCACACACGAACCGGCACGCCTTTGTCCGCAAGCATGTTGCTGCAGACGGTCGCCATTTGCCCGTCGCCGATCATCGCTACCTGGTCGATCATGATCGCCTATTAGACCCGCGCGCGGACACCCCCGCAACCTGCACACCGATGTCCCCGCAGGCAAACCCGCGCAACGCCGCCCCCGCGCGCCAAACATCTCTTGTGGAATTCCCCAGTGGTAGAAGGCTCCCGCAACGTCGCCCCCCTCGCAGCCGGCGACAGTCAAGCTCCGGTACCGTCGAGCCGCTGAAGGAGGATCCCCGCATCTACCCCGCGCAGTGATTCGAGAACGAACGTCGCTCCACGGAGCCGTTCGCGAGGACCGATCCCGACCGATCGCATCCCCGCCGAGCGTGCCGCCGCGATCCCTGCGGCCGCGTCCTCCAAGACCGCGCACCGACCGGGCAAAACTCGCAGGGCGTTTGCCGCCTGCTGATAGCGGTTCACGCTCGAAGCTGCCAGCCTCCGTTCGTTTCCGTCGAACACCACATCGAACAGAAGCGCCACACCCACGCGATCGAGGACAACGCGTGCATTCCGGCTCAGCGACACGGCCGCCAGCCGGAGCCCCCTTTTCGACAAACCGTGCAGCAGCGGCCGCACGCCGGGCAGGACATCCCGAGCGCCGAGATTCTCCAACAATGCGAGGTAGTATCGGTTCTTCCGCTGCATCATCTCCGAGAAACCGGCATCCGAAACGGGCCGCCCGCCGAGCAGGCGTCGTAACGAGTCGGGACGGGGCAACCCGCGAAGCGCGTCCGCCACCTCGTCGTCAAAGCGGATCCCTTCCTCCTCAGCCAGCCTGCGCCACGCCGCCGTGTGCAGCCGGGCGGTGTCCGCTATGACCCCGTCCACATCGAACAGGAAGGCCCCGACCGAACCGTTCTCCGCTCGCCATCGCATGTTTCGCCTGGCAGCCAGGAAGCCCGCACGCGTAACGGCAGCGAAGCCTCTTTTATCACGCTCGCCCAAACTCGGAAGGAGCAGTGTCATACATGAGTGTATCGGCATGGGGGCGACGAACCTTCCACCAATCGGGTCCCCCCGCCCGGCATGGTGAGCCAGCTGCTCGGTGGCTGAAGCAGGCCCGTTTTGCGCTTGACACAGCCCGAAACAGCGGATCGAATCGGAGCCGCCTATGTGTTTTCGATCCTTCAAGCAGCGCGGAGGCGTGGTCGCGCAGCGACTGGTTATCATCCACCTCGCGGCCGTCGTTTACATTGCCCTTCCATCGATCAAGCCTCAAGGCGTCCCACTGACAGGGCACTTCCCCCGACTTGCACAGGCCTTCCTGGACGGCTCATTGAGTCTAGACCTCTCCGAGGAACCGGAGCTGCGGCACTGCGACGAGTTGATCCCATCGGAGAATGGGGCGAGTTTCTACTGCCCCTATCCCCCCCTGCCCGGCGTCCTGCTCATGCCGTTTGTGGCGATCTTCGGGGCTGCCGTGCGCGTCCAAACGGCCTGTCGCATCATGAGTGTTACCAACGTCCTCTTGTTTGACCTCTGTCTCGGCCGGCTCCCGCGCAGGCTGGGGCAACCTGACCTCGGGCTGCTGGCGCGTGCGTCGCTCAACATCTTCTTCGCATTCGGGACCGTGACGTGGCACAACGCCGACATGGGCGGTGACTGGCATCTGGCCCATGCGGTCGCGCTTGGTGTCATGCTCTTGGCACTGCGGGAGTTCGCCGGCGCCAACCGTCCGTTTATCGTCGGGTGCTTCGTGGCGATGGCCCTCCTCACGCGCCCGACAGCCGGCCTGGCCTGCCTCTTCTTCGTTCCGTCGCTGATCCGCACGCGATCCGCCGCCCGCCTGCTGCGACTCGCCGCCGCCCCGGTCCTCGCCGTCGCCCTGCTCGGTCTGTACAACTACGCGCGATTCGGCAACCCCCTCGACTTCGGCTACGCCCGGATGCTGCTTACCGGGATCGGCCAGCACAACATGGCGACATACGGGCAGTTCGACCTGCACTTCTTGGGGGCGAACTTCTTCTGGTTCTTTCTCGCCCCGCTTTGGATTCTGCCGGACGGGGGATTCCCGTGGCTCGGCTACGACCCGCGCGGGCTTAGCCTTTTCATCGCGTCTCCCGCCTTCCTCTGCTGTCTTGTCGCCATCCGCCGCCAGTGGAAGCTGCCCGAAGTCCGCGACGCTTGCCTGGGCATCGCCGCCTCGCTTGTACCACTCCTGATGTACTTCAATACCGGCTACTGGCAGTTTGGGCACCGTTTCAGTCTGGACTATCTGCCGCTGCTGTTCGTATTGCTCCTGGCGTGGCGTGGCGAGAGGTTCCATGTATTAGTGTATATGTTGATCGGAATATCTGTTTTTGTCCAAATGTGGGGTGTTGTCCTGAATCCTGCGTTGATGCTGCCGGATTGGCTTGCCCCCGTGCCTTGAGATGAGAAGTCCAGCTGCGCCTCAGCCTGACGTTGAAGCCAAAAGCAAAGGCGACGATCGCCGTCCTGGCGACCGCCGCCTCGCATTTGCCGGAAGAAACAGAGGAGGAGGAGTTTGTTAGCTGGTCTAGGTACGCCGGCCCTGCCGGCCGGGTTCGAGGAAATCCTCCGATTCTCTGTTTTTTTTTTATCGGCCCTCAGGAGTCGCCCAGCCGACGGCACGAACCTGCAGGCGGCGGGCGGCGTCATCCCGCACCTATCACGGTCGGACGTGCAGGACCAGGATCGCCGACTCGCCAGGTCCCCAACCAGTCGGGGCGCTGCCGAG
>JBDRKQ010000208.1:0-18781 GCA_043813895.1 Planctomycetota bacterium | reverse complement strand
TCATGGGCAATACCCACTTGCCTGCACATTTCAGCTGACTAGTCATTGCTTCCTCGGGCAGACCCCTTAGCAAGGTACCACCGGCGAACCAGGATGGTACCATCCCGTGTGTGGTGAACGATTACTCGAATCAGGCTCTGTCCCTGTTGGGACGAGATTACGCTATGCACCTGGCTCCGGTAAGCCAGTCCTTGCCTTCCAGTCTTCTACGAAGTCCTCCGGAAGATCGCCGATTACCTTGGCCGTGACGTCGATGAATGAGCAACCGATTCCGGCCTGAGTCAGCAGTTCATTGATGGGCACGGCAAGGCGTCCTCTCACCGTGCGACGGCCGTAGTTCGCGAGACAGTGAGCTACTCGCAGCCCGTTGGAGTTGTCGTCGACCCCGGGCTCGTCGCTCCATCGCAACGTCACAGCGTCCCGCCGCAAACGGAAGAGACCCGCCACGAAGGCTGCAGAACGCGGAAGATCCTCCCGAGCTCTCGAAAGCGAAGCCGACACCTCATCTGGGAGAGAGCGAGCGAGATCGTCGATTTCCGCTGTCATCCGTGAAGGGAGGGTCTTCTGGTCGAGGACGATTTCCATGCTGTCGATTGTCCCTTGGGGAAGGGCCTGGACGATGGCTTGGCCGATCGCCTGGCTCATGCATTGCACCCAGATGTGATTCCGAGGATTACGCGTGGGGTAGACCCCAGGTGCTGCGTCCAACAGTCGAGCCATCCGGATCATAGTATCAAGCTTGTTGAGTTTGGTGGCAAGTGCATTGGAGAACCCGTTGGATGGCACAACGTAGGCCATCCCAACACCGCTGTTTCGAGCTTTCAGTGATGTAGCCAAGTCCTGCGGGTTCTTTCTGACACGGTTCATGTCAGGCATGATGCCTAGAGTGGCAATCGCGCACGCCAGGAAAGGGAGCTCGGAGTCCGCTGTCGGCAGATTACCAGATTCATCGCAGAAGACTCTCAGGGTCGCCATTGCAGACCTCCGAGCTAGACTGCCTAAGGTGATCGGGGTGACTTGTGGCCGCCGCCCTGAATGAAATCCGGTCCGCGGTACATAGTACCCGTTTCACAGTTTCCCGACAACCGCCGACTGGCATAAGGGGACCGCCTGCCGTCCGTCCACGCGATTCCCCGGCGATCGGCACGCCTGCACCGGCAATAGGGGCCAGCGGGGCTGTTGAAAAACCCTTCCGCGTCGAGACGCGGTCTCTCAAAACGGTCCGTCGGGGGTACCACGGGCCGTTTTGAGAGACCTGTGGACCGCGAAGATGACTTTTTCAACAGCCCCCCAGCCACCCATTTGAGTGCGCTATCTTACATGTCAGAAACTTCCGAAATGGATCCTGACCCCTGCAAGCCTCCCGAAATGCCTAGCTCCCCCGCTAGGGCGCCTCATCGTGACCCTCGCGAACCAGCACGCAAGTCTCGATGTTCAATCCCGTCCTGGTCAGGAAAGGAAGCAGGTGCTCCTCAACAAAGGGCTCATGGTCGACCCCGAACTCGCAATTGGCACGCACGGCGATTCTGCTTGTGAACCACGCGAGCCAGAGCGCCAAGCGGGTTTCGTCCTCCAGATTGCGCGCAGGTATCCTCGCTACGGGCACAGCATCCGACTGGTCGAAGACGTGAGTCAATCTAGCGTCCGGATGGCTCAGCCCCGAGAGGTACGAGTACACAAAATCGTGAACCTTGCGCAGTCCTACGTCGTCCGCCATCGCGGCGAGCGAGATCGGCCGGGTGTGCGAGCGCGGGAGACCAGTGAAGGCTCTCACGGCTTCAGGCATTCCAACGAAGTAGCGTTCCGCGACATCGCTGCCGCAAAGAGCTGCGAACGCATCATACACTCGAGCGTCCTGCTTGTGAATGGCCTCTGTGAAAACCTCACAACGTGCATCTCCAGGCTCGCGCAGTAGGTAGGCGAGACACACCCAGTCCTCGTACCCCGCCCGAACGAGAACATGGCTCTCCAGGTAGTAACCACTTCTGAAAAGTCCGTCGACAGCAAGCAGCCGCCGCATCGAGCGCATGGCGAACAGCGTCCCCGCCTTCTGCCGCGGACTGAGCTTGAGCGTCGGCTTTGTCCACACGCCAAACAAACCTAGCAGCTCCGGCAGGATCACATCCCAGAAGGCGTGTGAGTCTCCCATTCCGACTCCTTCGGTCATCGGGCTCAATCCGCTTCGCGGAACACCATCGTCTTCCGCTCTTCCGCTCAGAGCGGAGCGGCGGCGCACAGCCTCAGCACTAACCGGCTAGGCACGTCCCAGGAGCGTTGTACCCATTTCGCCCGGCCCCATGACATAACTCCCTGGCGTCAACCCCACGTGGGTCTCAGGGGTCAACCACCCATTCTGATCCATCATTCCACATCTCAGGCCTCCCCGACCTTGATTGTCTAGCCAGGGCACCGAGAATGCAACGCCGAGCTATCCCGAACCGAGACTGGTGGCTGCCCCTTTCGCCCGATCGATGAACAGCAGGCGGGAATCGGACGGGGGTGTGTTCATGCCTCGCCTCCCAGAACCTCGACCAGCTCCGCCACCACCTGGAGCTCGCCATCGTCCGTGCCGATGAGCACGATGGACTCGAAGTCAGGGTTAACGGGCTTCAACGTGATTGTTGCATGGCGCCACGCCCCCCCTTGCCTCGCCTTTTCGCTCTCATAGCGCTTCACGGTGTAGCGTTGGCCGGTCTCGGGATCGGTGGCGTCGCGGAGTTGGACGAGCACGGTCTTGCCCTGGCGCGTGCCAGTGACCGGCGCGGCGAAGAGGCAGTACGCGCCGTCGGGGATGGCAGGCTCCATCGACTTGCCGATGACCTGGGCGACGAACATGCCCGGGCGCAGGCGGTGCTTGGCTTCGACGGCGACCCACTCCCAGCTGTCGTCCTCGATGTGCTGCGGATCGCCAAAAGCGCCGGCGGCGGCCTTGAGCGGAACGAGCGGCACGCAGGTGACGTAGCGGTCCTCGGGGAGGCCTTCGACAAGACGCAGTCTGGTCGGGAGTGGCCTACGCGATAGCGAAACCTCTGCGGCGGCCGAGTCAGCCCGCAGCCGCCGATACGCTTCGGAGGCCATCCACGCGCTGACAACCTGCTGGAAGGGCTGGTCGTTCATGTACCGGACGAAAATCTCCTCGTTCTGGTCCATGCGCTCGACGAAGAGCCGCTCCAGCAGATTCCTGAACAGCAACTCGAACTTGTCTTGCGGGTTCACCGCGGCTGCCTGGCGCAGTCCATCGTCGGCGATCGCTGCCTCGACGATCTGATCGAAGAAGAGCTGGTCGGCCTGGCGGAAGTCCGTGCCAAACCGCTCGTTGACCACATCGATGAGCTGCGAGAGCGGCACCACCTCTTCCCGCGCGGACCCGGAACCCACCTCGGTGGGGCCATCCAGTGGACGCCCCTTGCCCTCCTGGAGCGAAATCGAGCCTTCACTTATCTTCTGCAGCCGGTAGTACTCGAGCTGCACTTCGTCGTCGAAATGGTAGGCCGGCCCGCCCTGCCGTCGCGGCAGCTTCGCCGCGAGGTGGCGCAGAAACACGTACAGACGCTCAAGGTCCGAGTCCTGATAGGGAATGACTTGGCTCAGGAAGCCGTAGAGGTTGCGGAACGCCTGAACCTTTCCGCGCCAGAGTTCTGCCTCGTCCTCTTCGTCCCTCTGAAGCACGGCGAACCGGGACACCGCGGGATCAAGCGCCGCATTCATCGCCTGGTGGTCCTGCGCGCTCTGGCGCTGCTTCGGCTTGAAGTACACCGCAGAGAATCGCTCCACCTCTTCGTCGAGATAGACCCCGGACGCGTCCAGCTCTCCTTTGATCGCGTACATCCGGGCGGGGTCGACCTGTTCTCCCATCTCTGCGCCCTCGTAGTAGACCTTGAATTCCTCGCGGATCTCCTCGCGGTCGTTCACGAAGTCGAGGACAAAGGTGTCCTCCTTAAGCGGGTGAATACGGTTCAGCCGCGAGAGCGTCTGCACGGCCTGGATACCGGCGAGGCGCTTATCCACATACATCGTGTGCAGGAGCGGCTGGTCGAACCCGGTCTGGTACTTCTCCGCGACGAGCAGGACGTGGTACTCCTGCGTCGCGAACTTTTCCGGAAGCTCCTTCTCCCGGATGCCGTGGTTCATCTTCTCCTCTGTGTACGCCACCTCCGGGAGCTTGTCGTCCTGCACCGTCCCCGAAAAGGCGACGAGCGTCTTGATCGCGTAGCCCTTCTCCTTGATGTAGCGATCGAAGCTCTGCTTGTATCGCACCGCCTCCAACCGCGACCCCGTAACCACCATGGCCTTGGCCCGGCCGCCGATCCTGTGGCGCGTGACGGCCTGGAAGTGTTCAACCATCACCTCGGTCTTCTGCGCGATGTTGTGGGGGTGGAGGCGCATGAAGCGCGCCAGCGCGCGCGCCGCCTTCTTGCGCTTCACGTTCGGATCATCCTCGCAGGCTTTGAGCAGCTTGTAGTAGGTCGCGTAGCTGGTGTAGTGCTTGAGCACGTCGAGGATGAACTTTTCCTCGATCGCCTGGCGCATCGTGTAGCGATGATGCGGCTCCCCGTCCCGCCCGAATACAGCAAGCGTCTTGTGCTTGGGCGTAGCCGTAAACGCAAAGAAGCTCAGATTCGCCTGCCTGCCCCGCTTCGCCATACTCCGGAAAAGCTCTTCCAGGTCCTCGCGACCCTCCTCGGCAGCGCGTTTCCTCGCCTCCTCACGCAGACCTTCGCCGCCAAGGACTTCCTTGAGGTCCGTCGCCGTCTCCCCTCCCTGCGAGCTGTGAGCCTCATCGACAATGACTGCACAACTCCTCGTCGCGAGAGTTCCGGTCCCCTCTGCGCCACGCTCTTCCGCCATCTTGAGCAAATGGCGCGTTACGAAGGGGAACTTCTGCAGCGTCGTAATGATGACGGGTACCGCGTTCTCCAGAGCCTCGGCGAGCTGCCGCGAATGCTCGTCAATCTTCTGCACCACCCCGCGCTTGTGCTCGAACTGGTAGATGGTGTCCTGGAGCTGCTGGTCGAGCACCACGCGGTCAGTGACCACGATCACGCTGTCGAAGATGCGCCGGTTGGCCGCGTCGTGCAGGGATGCGAGCCGGTGCGCGAGCCAGCCGATCGTGTTGCTCTTGCCGCTGCCCGCCGAATGCTCGACGAGGTAGTTGTTTCCCACACCTTCGCTCCGAGCCGCGTGCACCAGCAGGCGGACGGCGTCGAGCTGGTGGTAGCGCGGGAAGATCATCGTCTCGACCTTCACCTTGCGCCCCTGCTCGTCCCGCTTCTCCTCGATCTGCAGGTGGATGAAGCGCGCCAGCAGGTCGAGCAGGCTGTCTCGCTGTAGCACCTCTTCCCACAGGTAGGCGGTGCGATAGGTGTGCGCGGCCAGATCTGGAGGGTTCCCGGCGCCACCTTCGTAACCCTTGTTGAAGGGCAGGAAACGCGTCGCCGTGCGCGCCAGTCTGGTTGTCATCCACACCGCCTCGGTGTCGACAGCGAAATGTACAAGTGTGCGTCGTTTGAATTCAAACATCGGCTCGCGCGGATCCCGATCGCGCTTGTATTGCCTGATCGCGTCGTCCACCCTCTGGCCGGTGAGCGGGTTTTTTAACTCTGCCGTAGCCACGGGAATACCGTTGAGGCTGATCGTGACGTCCACCGATTGTTCCGAGCGCGCGGAGAAATGCAGTTGTCGAGTGATGCCCACCCGGTTTGCGCCGTAGCGCGCTTCGAGTTCAGGGTTCAGCTCATGTGCTGCTTTGAAGAACGCCACCCGCAACGTGCGCCCATAGCACTTGAAACCGTGGCGCAACGTCGCCACCGAGCCATAGGTGTCCATCCACTTGCAAAGGTCCGTGAGGACCTGCTCGCCGGTCTTCGGGCCGTGAAGGGCCACCAGCTTCGCCCATTCTTTGGGTTGTGTTTCGCTGATGAAGGCGAGCACCGTTTCCGGGAAGATCCCGCGGTCGCGGTCAAAGCTCTCGCGGGGGATCCGCACGTAGCCGTTCTGAAGCAAGTGCGATTCGATGACCGTCTCGAAGGCCGCTTCGTTGGTTCGGTTCATGGTCTCGGCCCCAGGACGAAGCGCGCGCGCTCAAGTCGGAGCATTTCGTATGGCGTCATGCACTTGATGCTCAGGCCGATGCAGACGTTTGGAATCTTAATTCTCTTTGCTTGAGGAGCCGCCTTCTCATGGGTGACGACGGTGTAGCCATGAGCCAGCGCATGGGCAACGAGGTAGTAGTCGGCCACCTGAAAAAACGTGTTCACGGCAGCAGGCTCGTAGCCTTGACTGGTGACCCAGGCGCTGACTGAGCCAAGAGCCGGCAACACCTTCGAGTCGGGCTTCAGAAAGAAGCTCGGCCCGCGCGCCCCAGCCCACGTCGAGAGATCATCCCCGCCGGCGGCAATCTCGTCGCCTACCTTTTCGATGCTGAACACTTGATCTGTTGTATTCGTGAGGATCAGCCACTCCCAGAAGCCTGGACAGAAGTCGAGCCCGTAGTGGAGGTTCTTCGCGGAAATGAACACATCAGCATCGAGCAGGTACGCCATCAGTCGACTCCCAGGCTATGGCCAAGTTCGCGGAAGGTCGCCAGCTTCGAGAACCCGAGGAGGCGAAACGCGTCGATGTACCGGGTCTGGCCCTCCAACGTGCTGACCACCAAAGCACGCGCGAACCGCTTGCCTGCTCTCGCGCCGAGCGTCAGATAGAAATCGCCGCCGCTTCCCTTCGGGAGTGCGCGCAGGCGCGCGAGCTCTTCCTCATAGGCCCGCCAGTATGCATCACGGCGGAGGCCGCGCACATCGTTCATACGGCGCAGAACGACGAGCGTGCTCACCTTGAACCAGCGCGCCAGTCGGTCCAATTCGGCGCGCAGCTCAGCGCGGCGGTCATACACGGCGCGGAACGCATCTAGCGGTACGAGCAGCTCGGCGGCAACCTGGTTGCACCAGCGATCGACCGCGTGTTCGGGCATCGAAGCGGCCTGCGCATCGGAGAGGGCGGACTGTCCGAGCCAGAGATGCACGAGCTCGTGGGCCAGCGTGAACATCTGTGCGGCCTTGGTGTCCGCCCCGTTGATGAACACGAGCGGCGCGAGGTCATCGGCTAGCGCGAAACCGCGAAACTCCTGCGGATCGAGCTTGCGCCGGTTGTTGCTGCCTACAACTCCGCTCACCATGACCAAGACACCCGCCGCGTCCGCTTGCTCGATAAAGCGCCGCAGTGCATCGGTCCAGGTGGGGATCGCTCGACGCTCGTCGATGTCGAAGCCTAACGCGTGACGAATCAGTGCCGCCGTCCGCACCACGTCGGCCGTCTCGCGTACAGAACCGACAAACGCCAACGGCGCCTGGCCCATGGCTCGCGCAAAATCCCGATACCACTCTTGGCGCTGCTGGCAGATATACAGCGTATCGAGCAGGTCGGGGCTCGGCTGATCGATCTGCTCGTTGGCGACAGTGCGGAAATCCGGAATCGGCACGCGCTCGACCGGGGGCTCTGGAAGAAAGAGGTATCCAACCGGCGTGTGCGTGGCCTTGGCAAACCCTTCAAGCTGCTTCAGGGTCGGCTGCTTCTCGCCGCTTTCCCAGGCCGGAAGCTGCGGAATGCGATGCGTCAGCGCTCCGATCTCGAATCCCGCACGCTCGCAGGCCCAACGCAGCAATTCAGCTCGGACTTTCACGCGCGTCATGCGGTGACCTCCCGGATGTCGATCTGGCCTGTCACAGCTGCAGCAACGAGTGCGGCGCGACGCTCCTTGAGCAGGGCAATGGTGCGTTCGGTCGACGCGGTCAGGTCATCGAGCTTCCCGACCTTGGCAGCAATGTAATCGCCGATAGCGGTTTGTTCTTCGGCCGACGGCAACGGCACTTTGATATCGCGGAAGCCCTCCCAGTACAGCCGCAGCCGGTCCCAAACGATCCCGTGAGAATGCCTCGCACATTCCGCGCTGAACGCGGAGGTTCGAAACAACAGACTCGCGTATGCAGAGCTCAGCGATCCGGTCGGTGCCGCAACAACGTAGTCCGGACTCACGAGACCATCTTCCGGAGCGATGCCGACCGCACCTTGCCACATGCGCATCTTATTGAACACCACATCACCCCGCCGTGCAACCTTGTAGCTATTGAAGTCCGCGGCCGTGCTCTCGATTCGCTCCTCCGAAAACTCGCGGAGGACTACTCCAGAGTTAATCGAGACCTCAAGCAAGGGCAGGTCGGGTTCACCGCGTCGGTCTCGCTCGCAAAAGAGCCACGCGATCTTTCGCACTTCCCAATGGGCCGGAATCTCGCCGAGCCACGGGATGCCCGAGTCGCGGAGCGGAGCGTGTGGGTCGAGGCCGCGAGTGACGGCGCTGGTGATGAGCGCCCGGCGCTTCTCGGCTAGCAGCACGAGCAGTCGCTCCTTGGCCGCGACCAGCGCATCCAGTCGTGCCGTCTCGCGGTCCAGGTAATCGCCGATCGCGCGCTGTTGTGGCAGCGGTGGAACCGGCAACTTGATGGCCCCGATGTCGGACTTCGGCAGCCCAAAACGCGTCACGCCGTTCGCGGCAATCTCCAGCTGGACTCGTATCGCCTTCGCCTGCAGGCAGCGGAGCAGAAAGGTCCCTGCGATCCGCTCGTGGCGCGGACGAAGAAGCGCGAGGTGATATCCGCACACCAGGTCATCAGCCGTTTCTCTGACGAGCGCCGGGACACCAATGTCATCCCAGGATTCTGAGTCCTTCGTAATAATGACATCATCAACTTGAAGGCCGAACTTCGCGATCTCATCTTCCGTTGCCGTCGCGTGCATGAAGTTGAGCGCAAGCGTAATGAACTCGTTGTTGTAAACGTCAGTGTAGTTGCACAAGCGAATCGGAGCTTCGTCATTGCCCGGTACCTTGTCGACGTTGCTCACCACATAGTCAGCCATCGCACGAAGAGGCTTCGCCTCCCACGACTTAGGCAATGAGTTCACCCATGCGAGGTAGCTCACTCCGTCACCTCCCGCAGCAACCGCAGAATCTCCTCCTCGGCCTTCTTCAGATCCGCGTCGATCTCTTCCAGCGGCCGCGGCGGTGTGTACTTGTAGAAGTGGCGGTTGAAGTTGATCTCGTAGCCGACCTTGTCCTTGCTACGGTCCATCCAGGCGTCGGGCACGTGGGGGTGAACCTCGCGCTCGAAGTAGGCGTCGATGTCCTCTTTCAGCGGGACGCTCTCGAAGTCGCGCAGGTCCGGGTCGGGCTCGTACCCGCCGTCGCGGCCGCCCTTCGCCACCAGCTCGCCTTCGGGGTCCTTTTGCGCGAAGACGCTGCGGAAGAGCTTCTGCTCGGTCGCCTTCCAGCGGGACTTCCGCCCATGGAGCACCCTCTGGACACGGTCCCATACTGAGTTCCAGTCACGCAGCGGCTCGCGGCGCAATGCCTTGTCGATGGCCTGCACGTCGTCGAGCAGATGCGGGCAGGCGTCGAGTAATCGCGCCTTGTCCTCGGTCGTCATCTGGTAGCGCAGGCGCAACGGACGCTCGACTGTGACGCGTGTGTAACCGAAGTCGGCGTTGTCGAACATCTTGGAACGCTCGCCATCCTCCATGCGGCCGTAGAGCCTCACGATCTCCTCGATCTGGCTTGCCGTGATGTGCCGGCGCTTGTCACCGAGGCTACGTTTGCTTTCCTCGCTGCCTCCTGCTGTCCACAGGTCGCGCGCGTCAAGGAGCTGGATCTTGCCTTTTCGGCGTTTGTCTTTGCGGTTCGTAACAATCCAGACATATGTGCCAATGCCGGTGTTGTAGAACATCTGCTCTGGCAGGGCGATGATGGCCTCGAGCCAGTCATTCTCGATAATCCACTTGCGGATGTTGCTCTCGCCGGACCCCGCGCCGCCGGTGAAGAGCGGCGAGCCGCTGAAGACGATGGCAAGCCGCGAGCCGTGCTTGCGCTCGTCGGGGCGCACATGCTCAAACTTGTCGATCATGTGTTGCAGGAAGAGCAGCGATCCATCATTCACCCGAGGCAAGCCAGCACCGAAGCGACCAGCGAAAGCGAGTTTGTCGTGCTCCCGTTGGATCTCCTTCTGTTGCTTCTTCCAGTCCACGCCGAAAGGAGGATTTGTAAGGAAATAGTCGAAGGTCTCGTCCGCGAACTGGTCGTCCGTGAAGCTGTCGCCGAAGCGGACGTTGTTGCCGCCGCCGTTGTGGTCGACCTGCTTCATCAGCATGTCGGAGGCGGCGGTCGCGAAGGCTCGCTTGTTGTAATCCTGCCCGTAGACGTAGAGCCGCGCGGCACCGTGGTGGTCGCGCAGGTAGTTCTGGGCCTCGGCCAGCATGCCGCCGGTGCCGCACGCAGGGTCGAGGAGCTTGCGCACCGTTCCGGGCGTGGCGAGCAGTTTGTCGTCATGTATGAAGAGAATGCTCACCATCAGGCGGATGACTTCGCGCGGCGTGAAGTGATCGCCCGCGGTCTCGTTCGCCAGCTCGTTGAAACGGCGGATGAGGTTCTCGAAGATCAGCCCCATCTGTTCGTTCGGCACCCGGTCGGGGTGGAGGTCCACATCGCAGAACTTCGAGACAACGAGGTAGAGGATGTTGGCCTCGCGCATCTTCTCGATCTCGTTCTCGTACTCGAAATACTCGAAGATGCGGCGCACGTTGGACGAGAAGCCCTGGATGTAGCTGACGAGGTGCTGGGCGATGTGGTCCGGATCGCCCTTGAGCTTCTCGAAGTCGAGCGGCGAGTGGTTGTGGAAGCGCTGGCCGGCGGTTTCATTGAGCGCGGAATCCAGGGCGTCGCCTTCGAGCTTGCCGCCTTTGCGACGTTCATACGTGGCCAGGACTTTGGCCTTGGTGGGCGCGAGGACGCAGTCAAAGCGGCGGAGCACAGTCATCGGCAGCATCACGCGCTCGTACTGCGGCGGCCGGTATGGGCCGCGCAGCAGATCGGCGATCTGCCAGATCAGGTTCGCGAAGTAGTTGTGATCAGGCATCGCGCTCGTTCACTCCCCTTCTTTCTCCGATCCGGATCCGGTGTGCTTGGGGACGCCCAGACTCTGACGGACAACCTCCGAGCGAAGTGAGTCAGGCTGATCCCTTTGTTAGGCATGCCTGCTCTCCGCGGTCACTGAGTAGTCGAACTCCCCCAGGGCCAACGACGACTCAACAACAAAATCGAGACAGAACCTCGCTTCCTCAGGTGACGGCTTGTCCTCTTCGTCGTAGCGGCGCCGAAGGTGTGCGGCTCCGTCAATTGTGCGAATCACGTTCGGTGTTAGCCGCTTGAACTTCGAGTACTTGCGGTAGTCCATGCCGAGAGCCAGGACCTTCATGGCATCCTGCATCGCCTCGAGAGACTCCTTCACGCGGTCAACGAACTCGGCAAGCTTTCGTTCCGGCGCGGAGAACCCATCCCTGAGGCCCATATGGGAACTGCTGAGAAACGTCATGTCTCGGCCGAAGTAGAAGGGAGAGTTGGAGAACCGATCGCACTTTCTGTCTTCGTAGTCGGAGATCATCTCGGAGAAGGCGACAGCGATCTTGTCCAACGCACCCAGTGTGTCGCCGTTCCTGATCAACTCCTCGGCTTCGTGGAGGTGGACGCGGGCCGACTCCGGATTGACATATTCCACTAGCGAAACATCATCCAACTCGATTCCGAAAACCACGGGCGTGTTCTCTTGAAAGAACGCCGTCACGGCCGCGCGGAACGCTTCGGTGTCCAGGTCCGAAGGAAACGTACCATGGTGTTTGAGGCCAACTCGAGCCTTGTTGAGTCTCCTCATCGATTCCTTCTGCCCCAAGTCGTTAGGGTCCAGTTTCTTGTTCAGGATGTCCCAATAGTCCATGAACGATGGCTGGCCTCCGCCGCTGTTGAGATGCTCCGACGCAAGTTGAAGGAACAACTCCACGGCATCGTGGAACGTCAGGATTGATGCACAACTCAACGGCGATACCGCGCGCGACTGCGAGACTCCGCTTTGATAGAGATACCGGATAAACGCCAGCCGTTTCACCGTGCTGTGGTCAAGTGACATGCGTTCCCCTCGTGACGGTGCCATGCCTAACTGTGAGTATCTTCTCCCGTGTAAGGCCCCCGGCACCACTGGCGTGAAGCACAAGACATCTGCATGTTCGCGCCGAGCACGCCGGCGACGCCGGTTATCTCAACCCATTGGCCACGCCGCCTCTTTTCGCGAGGGGTCTTATGCGGATCAGGATAACCCACCTATTCCAAGAACCCATCTCGGATACCGCTATTCTATCCCCGCGGACAAGAAGAAATCAAGTTTGATCTTCCGGCGACCTTGCCGGGCCGCAGGAGATGCGAAGCAAGTGATTTCTGGCGGGACTGGCCTGGGTCATGCACGAATCCCCCGCGGATTCGTGCATGACCCAGGCAGAGCAATGGAGCAATCGATCAATAGAGCAATCGACATCGGAGAAGTGCATTATGGAAACGCCACAGAGTGCTCCATTGCGGTCTATTGATCTACTTGCTCTATTGCTCGCTTCCGAAGGAACTCGTCCACCCGAACCCGACAGGTTTGTGCATAAACCAGGCTGGGCGCTGAAGGGTAGGACGTCAGCTCGCAACGGCTGACGGATCCTTGTACTTCGACTTGGCCGCCGACCCCGTCGGCGGCCGCTCAGTACGAACGGTATGTCCTGTCTGCCGTACGCCCTTCTTCAGCAACCCTGCAGGCACCCCGAACCGCGGTGGCGGTCTTCCGGAGGGAGCGCCGGAATCCCGGAGGGCGCAGTGTGATTCCTGTTGCGGTCGTCAATCCTTGAGGAGGGTTTCGGAGACGTAGTGGTTTCGATATTCGGGTTCAAATGGAGAGCACCGTGGAAGCTGAGTCGTCGAAAGCCCCTCGTCCCCGCGGGCCTCTTAGCGGGGACCCATTTTTCAGTGCGGGCCGTCCCGGCAAGATCAAGATGGATCCCCGCGTTCGCGGGGATGACGAGCGGGCGTAGCCGCCGCTTGGGCCCGGAGGGGTTCGTAAGAAGCTGTGATCCGCAGTACCCGGTTGAGCCGGTGGTCCAAGTGGGAGCTCAAGCTGAACCCGAGACCACCCGCCTCTGCGCCGACCCGAAACCTCCGTGTCGGATCCACACCCACACCGGAAAGCGCAATGCGCCCTTCCGCATTTTTTCCGGTAGCAGGGGGGAGCTATTGGTGATCCGCTTGAGCGCCGTCGGTCGCGGACCCAGTAGGTGCCTGGACCTGCAATGTTGTCCCGGAAGCCCAACTGCACGCTGCGACCCAGTTCCCGGCCTCGCACGTAAGCGGAAGATCTTGAAGACCCTCCCTTATGGTTGGTGCCGAAATCCACGATCTCGTCCTGGGGACGGGAAGAGCTGCGGTCTTCTGAGCTTTCCGCTCAGAATCCCGGAGGGCGCAGTGTGGCCGAAGTTCTGGTTAGCGATTTGAGCGGAGGGTTTCAGTCTGCGTAGAGGCGACGCGATTCGGATTCAATCTGGGAGCGCGGTGGAAACCGATGAATCCCCGGATTCTCACCGGTCATCCTTCGATACACCGCCGGGCGCGACATTCTGTCCGGCATGCGGCACCCCTCGGCAAGCTCGGGACAGGCTCAGGACGAACGGTGTATGCCTCGTCCGCGGGCGGAGACTTCTGGATCCCCGCGTGCGCGGGGATGACGATTGGACTTCGTCCCCGTGCGGCCCGGAGGGGTCCGTAAGAAGCTGTGATCCGCAGTGCCCGGTTGAGCCGATGGTCCAAGTGGGAGCTCAAGCTGCACCCGAGACGACCCACCTCTGCGCAGACTGGGACCCTCCGTGCCGGATCCACACCCACACCGGAAAGCGCAATGCGCAATTGTAGATTTTTCCCGGTAGCAGAGGGGAACCCCCTGTGTCCCCTTGCGCGTCGTCGCTCGCGAACCCATCGGGAGTTGGAATCCGACCGACTCGCGTGAACCGAACGGCACTCCGCGTTTTCCATCCCGGCCTCACGCCTAAGCGGAAGATCCTGAAAACCCTCGCCTGTGCTCAGTGACGCGTCTCGGGAATACCCGGCCTAGAACGGCCAAAGAAGGGGAATGAGCCAGACGGCCAGAGCCCAGAAGACCAGGTTCAGCGGCGCGCCGACGCGCGTGTAGTCCGTGAACCGGTACCCGCCCGGAGCGAACACCATCGTGTTGGTCTGGTAACCGATCGGGGTGGCGAAGCTGGTCGACGCTGCGAAGGTGATCGCCACCAGAAACGGGCGCGGGCTCACCTCCATCACCCCGGCGAGCGACAGCGCGATCGGCGCCAGCAGGACGGCGGCCGCGGTGTTGGACATGAACTCCGTGAGCACGGCCGTCGTGATGTAGAGCACGGCCAGGACCACGAGTGGGCCGTGGTCCGCAAAGGGCGCCATGGCCCGATCCGCCAGCCAGCGGGCCGCACCCGTCTGCTCCATCGCCAGTCCCAGGGGAATGATCCCGCCCAGAAGGAAAATCACTTTCCAGTCGATGGCACGGTACGCCTCCTCGATCGTCAGGCAGCGCCCCACGATCACGGCCACGGCCGCAATGATGGCGGCGACGTGAATCGGGACGATCTTGAGGGCGACCAACGCCAGTGCGGCGACAAAGACCGGAAGCGCCACGACGGCTCGGTCTTTCCGGACGTAGAGATCGGTCAGCTCGTTGGTCGCAATCAGGTCGCTCGTCCGAAGGATTCCCTCCAGATCGTCCTCGTCACACTGGAGGAGCAGCGTATCCCCCGCATCCAGCCGGATGTCCGAGAGCCGCTCGCGGAGAATCCGACCCCTGCGCTGAATGGCCAGGACCGGGCAGCCGAAGCGACGTGCAAAAGCGGACGAGCGGAGTGTACGCCCCGCCAGGGACGATCGGGGCGGGATCACGACTTCGACAAGCTTGATTCGATCGGAACTCAGGTTCTCGTCGCCCACGGTCACATCGGGCTCGATCTCGAGTCCGAACTTGTCCTGCATTTCGATGATCTTCTGAACGTCACCGTGAAGCACCAGCACGTCACCGGCCTGGATCGGCGTATCCGACGGGCGCCAGGTCGCACTCTCTCCCCGGACGAGTTTGATCAGTTCCGCCGGCCGCTCCGCGGGCGGGATCCCGTGTCTCCACGTCGCCCCGACGAGCGGGGACTTCTCCTTGACCCTGAGCTCGGCCAGGTAGTCCGCCAGCCGGTACTTGTCCACCTGTTGAGCGCCCTCCTTTCGGGCCGGGAGAAGGCGGGGCGCCGCGATCATCAGATAGGCGACCCCGGCCGCGCACATCACCAGACCGAGCGGCGCGAACTCGAAGAGTCCGAACGGCTCCAGACCATACGTCACCGCCAGCGCGCCGACCAGGATGTTCGTGGACGTACCGATCAGCGTGCAGACGCCCCCGAACTGGCTGGCGAACGAGAGCGGCATGAGCACACGCGAAGCCGAAACCCCGCGGGTTCTCGCCAGCACCGTGGCCACGGGAATGAAGATGGCCACCGTTGCCGTATTGACGACGAAGGCGGACAGGGCCGCGATGGAGAGGCACAGAACGAGTATGAGTCGCGACTCGGTCCTGCCCGCCAGGCGGTCGATATGGCGGGCCAGCCACTGAACGAGACCGGTGCGGACCAACGCGGCGGACAGAACGAACATGGCCGCCACTGTGGCGGTCGCCTGCGAGGCGAAACCGTACAGCGCCTGATCCGGACGGAGGAGACGGAGAGCCAGAAGCCCCGAGAGCACGACGAGGGCGACGACGTCGAACCGGCGTTTGCCCGCGACGAAGAGAACCACGGCCGTCGCGGCGACGGCGAGTACCAGCATGATCGGAAGATCCGGCATGGTCGATTCGCTTCCGGGACTCGTGTACTCGTCCGCGCCACCCGGCTAGTCGAAAACCGCCGACCGACCCGGGTTCTCGAGGCACGCCCGGACGTCCGCCAGGTGCCTCTGATGTGTGCGCTCCATGGATAGCGGCGGCAGATCATCGAATTCAAAGAAGTCCGCGGCCAGCGTTTCATCCGACGGGCGCGGGCTCCCCCCCAGAATCTCGCAGAGGAACACCACCTTGAAGGCGTGGAAGAACTCTACCGGACGGCCGCTGCGGTTGGCATCGTAGACTCCGATGACCTTCCGCGCCTTCACGCGGAGCCCGCTCTCCTCGAGAACTTCCCGCTCAATCGATTCCGAGGGCCGCTCGCCCACGTCCGCCCATCCCCCCGGCATACACCAGCGCTCATCCGTGCGCTCCCGCACGAGAAGGATGCATCCCTCGCGAATGACCGCCCCCCGGACGTCGATCTTCGGCGTGGCATATCCGGGCTGGCGCAGGAGAACTTCCCTGACCGAGGGCAGGTCCAGGTTCGAGTATGAAGCGACGATCTCGGCCGCAATCTCGATCAGGCGCCCGTAACGCTCCCGGTCGTACGCCCCCGGACTGTGAGTGAGTCCCGTCTGGCTCATCGACTGGATTTCGCGCGCCCACTCAAGCCAGCGAGGTTGTTCGTCTGTGCCCATCGATCCGCCCGCGCTGCATAAAGAAAAAGGCATTGTCACCGCCGGCGGGACCACCGTGCCCCGACCGGCAGAAAAAATCTGAGCGGGATTCCCGCCCGGCGGCGCTTACCCTATCACGCGGCGCGATTCGATGCAAGCAGCGAGCGGGCCGGACACGGGTGTGCGCGTCCGGTCCACCCCGCAGATCAGCGTCTCAGCGTGAACCGGAACGGGATAACGATTCTACAGGAGACCGGCACCTCTCTCTGGTATGCCGGATTGAAACGGCTCTTGAACGCCGCGTCGATGGCCGCCTGCTCGAAGATCTCGGCCGAGGACGTGACAATCCCGGCTTCCACCACGCGCCCCCTTTTATCGATCTTGACCCACACCTTCACGGAACCTTCGAGCTGTGCCCGATGCGCCATCTCCGGATACACAGGGGCCTCGATCCAAATCGCCACCGGCATCCGGTCGAAGATGATGAAAACCTCATCCGGATCCACCGGGGGCGGGGGCGGCGGCGGCAGGTGATACACGTCGTCGATGTCCGTGGGCGGGATCGTAGCCGCGTCGTCGATCTGATCTTCGGCGTCACCCGCCACCGGAATCTCGGGCCTCGGCACGTCCTTGGGCGCAGGCGGAATCGGGAACTCCGGCACCTGCACGATCACCGGCAACACCTCCTCCCTCAGCCGGTACACGTGAGGAACGTATTCCGGCCACACCCCGAAAGCGACGACGTGAAGCACAACGGCGGTGACCACCGACGCATTCACAACTCGAGAATGCGGGCTCCGGTTGGCGGGCCTCGAAGTGATCATGACCATTCCTCCTTCGGATTGCGGGCCCACCCTCGATGGGGCGCGGGCCGCCGACAAGAGCGGTGGAAGGCAGGAGACCGGTCATGGGGTCGAGGTGTGGGTATTCACAGGAGAAGTGCGGCCGACTCCATGGCGGCCCACTCTTTAACGTCCTGCTCTCCCGGTGCGCCGCACTGCGGCGGGCGCCGGGGCGCAGGACCCGATAGGAGTCGCGGCTCAAGGCCGGTGGGAACACAGGGGCACAGAGTCTGACGTTGTTTCCATCTCCACCATGCCCACAAAAGGGACGGCTGTCAAGGTGTGGGGACCGTGGACCCTTCGTCTCGGACTGTAAACGTCACCGGAAATCGCAATGCGCAATCGTAGATTTTCCCCGGTAGCAGGCGGGATGCATGGTAACCCCTCGGGCGCCGTGAGTTGCGGACCCATCGTGAGTTGAAATCCGACCGACTCGCGGAAGCCAAACAGCGCTCCGCGGTTTCAATCCCGGCCTCACACCTAAGCGGAAGATCCTGAAAACCCTCGCTTATGGTCAGTGACGGAATCCACGATCCCGTGCTGAAGGATACAGTCAGCGTCGTGACCCCTTCAGCCGGCGGATGGGAAGAGCTGCGGTCTTCTGAGCGGGACGCTCAGAATCCCGAAGGGCGCAGTGTGACCTCTCTTCTGGTTGTCAACCTAAGCGGAGGGTTCCAGACAGCGTAGAGGCTTCGCGATTCGGGTTCAAATGGAGAGCACGGTGGAAGATGAGTCGTCGAAAGCCCGTCGTTCCCGCGTGCGCGGGAAAGACGCCCCGCTTTGCCTCGCACCGCGGGGTTCTGAGCGGGGACCCATTTGAGAGCAGGCCGTTCCGCCAAAGTCAAACTGGATTCCCGCTGGAGCCTGCCCCCGACTCGATCGGGGGCGGGAATGACGGCCGGCTTGGCTGGGGGCCGCCCCGATCGGGGTCGGGGGCACGCTCTGCGCGGGAATGACGAGCGGGCTGTCGTTGCCTGGTCACCTCGTCGCCGGTCGCCGTGTCGCGTTGTCGCGCTCGCTGCGCGAATATCCCTTTGAGCCGGTAGTTGCAGATGAGAGCTTCAGCTGAACCCGAGACGATCCGCCACTACGCCGACCCGAAACCTCCGTCTCGGATCCACACCCGCACCGGAAAGCGCAATGCGCAATTGTAGATTTTTCCCAGTAGCAGAGGGAAACCTCCGTGTCCCCTTGCGCGTCGTCGGTCGCGGACCCATCGTGAGTTGAAATCCGACCGACTCGCGGAAGCCAAACAGCGCTCCGCGGTTTCAATCCCGGCCTCACACCTAAGCGGAAGATCCTGAAAACCCTCGCTTGTGGCGCTAGCCTGCTTCATGCATGAACTCTGAGCGATGATAGAGCAAGCGCCTGTGCGGCGGATCAATAGATCAATCGAACAATAGACCGCAATGGAGCAGGGTGTGGTTTCGCCGCGGCGCTTCTTCTCGAATCGAGTTGCTCTATTGTTCTATTGCTCCATTGCTCTGCCTGGATCATGCAT